>JACQRD010000044.1 GCA_016206675.1 Candidatus Omnitrophota bacterium | reverse complement strand
GCGTAGAGATTGCCGCGTTTCACTTCAGGCCCGGTGTCAGGCACCTATTCGGTGCCAGACACCGCGCTGCCCTACTCGTCTCTGTGGCTCTCCCCGCGCTGCCGCGCAGGGTCCCCCGCCTTCGCGGAGGCATCCGCCCCGTTACACCTGCGTCTGGTCGCGTTCAGTTCATGAACCGATTCCACACGCAGGTGTAACGGGGGCCCCGAGGTTATCGGGGTACGCTGTCCTATGGAGCTCGGACTTTCCTCCCCACCACCTATGCGGGGTCGGCGCAGCCGACCCGGATCGCCGCGCGATCCAGGTTGGCAAATTGCCAACCTCGCATAGGTGGTGGGGCGACCATGCGGCCTGGCATGGTTGACGGGCCGATTCTCAATGAGCGCTGACGGCTGACGTGTGCCGGCGAATGGCCTCGCCGGCCAGCCGGTCGGCCAGCGCGTTCTGCTCGCGCGGAATATGCACCACGCGGCAGGACGCGAAGGCTTCCATTAAATGCGTGGCCAGCCCGTGCAGCAGCCGCAGCTGCGCATCGCGCACGCGGTACTGGCCGTTGATCTGCCGGGCGAGCAGCTCGCTGTCCGTCTTGACCGTGACGGCGCGGCAGCCCGCGCGCAAGGCTTCCTGTAGGCCGTACATCAGGGCGCAATATTCCGCCACGTTGTTCGTCGTCTCGCCGAGGTACGCGGCGAATTGCCGCAGCGGTGCTGGGCCGCCGTTGGTGATGACCACGCCGATGCTGGCGGGACCCGGATTGCCGCGGCTGGCCCCGTCGATGTAGATCTCAGAGGCTCGAGTGGGCGTCATCGAAATACAAAATCCGATTGCAGTTCTCGCACGTGACCAAGTCCGCTTTCAGGTAGACTTTGTTGATCACCTGCGGAGGCAGCCGCCGGTTGCAGCCGCCGCAGGCATCCTTCATGACCGGCACAAGGGCGATCCCGTCCCGCAGGGCGAGGATGCGCTCGTAGACCGCCAGCGCCTTCGGCGGCACATCCGGCAGCATCACGTGCCGCGCGCGCTCCAGCTCCGCCACCTGCTGCTGGATGCCGGCGGACTCTTGGTCGATGCGCGCCTGCGCCGCCGCCAGCTGCCCCTGCAGCTGTGTGAATTTCGCCTGCTCCTGCTGCCGGCGTTTCGTCGCGCCCTCGATCGCATCGAACCCCTTGAGGATGGCCTCCTCCAGCAGCGAATTATCGGTCTTGGTGGAATCGATCTCCCGCTGCATGGCGCTGTACTCTTTATTGGTCTTGACCTGAAACAGCTGCGACTGCAGCTTCTTCACGCTGGCTTCGCGGGCCTGCAGGTCGATCTCCTTCTCCTTTTGCGCCAGCTGCAGCGCCCTCAGCTGCTCTTCCGCGGTCTTCACCACGGCTTCCTGCGCCTTCACCGGTGCTGCGGCTTGCTCCAGCTCCCGCGGCTTCTGGGCGAGCGCCTTGCGCAGCCGGTGCAGCTGGCCGTCGACGCCCTGCAGTTGCTTCAGAAGTTCCAGTTGGTCGGCCATACTCCTTTCGAGCCTTCAAGAACACTGGGCGCAAGAGGACTCGGCGCCTCCACTCGCTTCGCTCGTTCCGGTCGCCGCCCGCGCCTCCCGAGGTGCTCGCCGCTCCCTGCTCGGTCGCGGCTCGGTTGAATCTTTGTCGGCGCTCCCTTCGAGTCCTCTAGAGTACCCACCCTCAAGAGAAAGAAACAGTGGTGGGCGCAAGAGGACTCGAACCTCTGACCTCATGCATGTGAGGCATGCGCTCTAACCGACTGAGCTATGCGCCCATGTAAATAAATAGGATAGCGGAAGTTGCGGAAAGTTGCTAGCGGGAAGTGGGCCGGGGACGGATCGAACGTCCGACCAAGTGGTTATGAGCCACCTGCTCTGCCACTGAGCTACCGGCCCCTAAAAACAGTGACAAGTTCCAGGTTTCAAGTTTCAGGATGGCTCCTGGAACTTGGAACTTGAAACTTGTAACAAGAACTTAGACGACGTTCGTTTTTTCCTGCGAGAAGGTTAGCTCGAGGAAGTTGCGCAGCCGCCGGCTGCGGGTGGGATGGCGCAGCTTGCGCAGCGCCTTGGCCTCAATCTGGCGGACGCGCTCGCGCGTGACGTGGAAGATCTGCCCCACTTCTTCCAGCGTCCGGGGCGAGCCGTCCTGCAGCCCGAAGCGCAGCAGCAGCACCTGCCGCTCGCGCTCGGAGAGGGTCACGAGCACGTCGCCGATCTGCTCCTTCAGCATGCTGTAGGCGGTGGCGTTGGCCGGCGAGACGGCGCGCTTATCCTCGATGAAATCCCCGAAGTGAGTATCGCCGTCCTCGCCGATGGGGGTTTGCAGCGAAATCGGCTCCTGCGCGATCTTCAAAATCCCCCGCACCTTGTCCACCGGAATGCCGGTGGCGCGCGCGATCTCCTCCGGGGCCGGCTCGCGGCCGGTTTCCTGCACGATCGCCCGGGAAACCCGGATGAGTTTGTTGATCGTCTCCGTCATGTGCACGGGGATGCGGATCGTGCGCGCCTGGTCGGCGATCGACCGCGTGATGGCCTGGCGGATCCACCACGTGGCGTACGTGGAGAACTTGTACCCTCGCTGGTACTCGAACTTCTCCACCGCCTTCATCAACCCGATGTTGCCCTCTTGGATGAGATCGAGGAAGGAGAGCCCCCGGTTGGTGTACTTCTTGGCGATGCTCACCACCAGGCGCAGGTTGGCCTCCACCAGCGCCTTCTTCGCCCGCGTGTAGTCGATCTCCTTCGCGTAGATGTCCCGCAGTGCTAGCCGCATCTTCTCCACCGGAGCACCCAGCAGGCGCATCTGCTGCCGCCGCCGTGTGTGCAGGGCTGCGAGTTTCGCGGTCACCCCCCGGCCGCCGGCGCGCTTGCGCTGGACGATCTGCCGGTCGATCGACTCCACGCTGCGCAGGTAGCCCTCCACCTGCTCGACGAGCCATCCAATGGCGGTAATCGTCAGGTGGTAGGCTTCGATGATCTTCCGGACGCCGCGCTTGCTCTGGGCCTTGCGCAGGCGCTTGCGCAATCCGATGAGCTGCTCAACGAGCTCCTCCCGCTTGAGGTTCGGATCGTCCTTGGAGTAGTCTTCGGGATTCATCTCCCCATCGATGAGGCTGTCGGTCAATCGCAGAATCTCCCGGCGGGCCACCGGCAGGCTGAGCACCGCGTCGCGGTAGGCCAGCTCCGCCGCCTCGATCCGCTTGGCCAACGTCAGCTCCTGCTCGCGCGTCAGCAGCGGAATCTGGCCCATCTGGCGGAGGTACATCTTCACCGGATCATCCAGCTGCCCCACTTCGGCCAGCTCCACCGCCTCTTCCTCTTTTTGCTCCTTCTCTTCCCGATCTTCAAGGCGGGAGGCGCTGGAGGGTGGCTTGTCGACGATCTCGATGTGCTCCTTGCCCAGCAGGGTCAGCAGCTCATCAATCTCCTCCGGCGAGGCGACATCCTCCGGCAAGAGATTATTCAATTCGTCATAGGTCAGCCGGCCTTTGTCGCGACCGGCCGTGATGACCTGCGCGAGCCGCTCGCTGATGGGCCTGCGCTTTGGTGCCTCAGGCATCCGCCTTACCCTCCCTTCGCTGCCACCACCAACTGCTGGTATTCCGCTAGGAGTCGTTGGGCATCCGTGGCTCGACCGGCCTCTTGAGCCTGCCGGATGGCGTCCCGCTTGTCCGCCTCCAGGCGCCGACGGTACTGCTGCTCAAGGCGCCGCAGGCAGTCTTCGAAGACTTCGTCGCTCGACGGGGCCGATTGCACCAGCTGCATGAGGGCCGCCACCACGTCCTCCCGGCCTTCCGCCGCCAGCCGCGAGACGACTTGCGCCGTCGTCACCGGCGGCTGTCCCTCGGCTTCGCTGAATTCGGCGACAACGGCCAGCGCGCGCTGCAACAGCGGGTCGGTCAGATGCGCCGATGTGACTCGCGACGCGGCATCAGCCCAACGGCCGGGCTGATCCAAGAGCATGGCAACGAACAGGGCTTCAGGCCCTCTCATCGCCACCCGCACCGGCGCCTTGGCGCCGACGTCTTCCATCGTGGTGTGGCCCCTCGACTGGATCCTGGCCAGCTCCTGGATGACCGCCTGCTCATCCAGCCGAAGGCGGCCGGCCAGCAATCGCACATACTCGCTGCGCAGGATCGCATCCGGGATCCTCGCTATAGTTGGGAGCACAAATTGTGCCGCTTTCACCGTCTGCTCGACCGTCCTGCCGGGGTAGCGTTGCAAGGCCGTCTGAAGCAGAAACTCGAAGATCCCGACGCTGCCGTTGAGCCACTGCTCAAACCGCTCCCGGCCGTTGGCCCGGAGATACTCATCCGGATCGACACCCTGTGGCAATTGCGCGACATGCACCTGCAACCCCGTCTCCACCAGCACGTCGATGCCTCGGAGGGTGGCTTGTTGGCCTGCGGCGTCCGCATCGAAGGCGAGGATCACCCGCTCGGCATATCGTTTCAACAGCCGCGCCTGCTCTTCCGTCAGCGCCGTGCCAAGAGGAGACACCGCGTTGGCGATTCCTCCGTCGGAGAGCACCACGCAGTCGAAATAGCCCTCAACGACCACGGCCGTTTTGCTTGAGGCGATCGCCTCCTTCGCGTGGGCCAACCCGAAGAGGTGCCGCCCCTTGGTATACAGCGGGGTTTCCGGGCTGTTCAGATACTTCGGCTCCTTGCCATCGAGGCTGCGGCCGCCGAAGCCGACCACCCGTTGCCGCACGTCGATGATGGGAAAGATCAGCCGGTGCCTGAATCGATCGTACGGGCTGGAGGTCCCCCGGATCACGAGCCCGGCCGATTCAAGCTGCGGCGCAGTCACCCCTGTGGCCGCGGCTGCCTTCAGGAGATGATCCCATCCCTCCGGGGCCAACCCCAACCGGAACCGCCGGCTGGAGGATTCCGACACGCCGCGCTGTACCAGATACGCCCGCGCCGAATCGCCCGGGGGCGCCTCCAGGGTCCGTTCGAAATACCGGCACACCTTGTCCATCAGCGCCGCCAACCCCTCGGTCGCTTCGCGCGTCGTCGAGGCGCGCGGCGTCTCCGGCAAGCGCACCCCCGCCTGATCCGCCAGCTGCCGCACCGCCTCCGGGAAGGTGAGCCGGTCGTGCTGCATGAGGAAGCTGAAGATGTTCCCGCCGACGCCGCAGCCGAAGCAGTGAAAAATCTGCTTGTCCGTATTCACCATGAAGGAGGGCGTTTTTTCCTTATGAAAGGGGCAGGGCGCCTTGAAATGGCGGCCGGCCCGCTTCAGGGGGACGTAGCGCCCGATCACCTCGGCGATATCCACCCGCGCTTGAATGTCGTCGATCACATCGTCAGGAATCAACGGCATGTGAGTCGTCAACCCGTTTCACCAGCGTCGACCACAGCGTCCACAATCGTTGGGCCAGACGCGGCGCATCCACTCCAGCGCAAACGGACGCATTGGGCAGCCCCCCCTCCACACGCAACCGTCCGGTGCGCGCCCGGCCTTCCAGCACCAGCCGCCGCGCTTGCCACCGGCCGAGCGACGGATCGAGTGCCAGCGCCGCCGCGACGGCATCAGGAATCGCGGCCTGATGCCCGCCCCCGCGCGCACGGATCGCGAAGCTGAGCAGCTTGGCGATCACCTCGGCCAGCGGGCTGGCGCGGTGCGCGGCGCGGAACTCTTCAACGGCCTGCGCCGAGATCATCACGCTGGCGGCCATCTCAAGCGGAATCCACCGCAGCGGCAGCCGCCCTCCGAGGAGGCAGCGGCCTGCCGCCGGATCGCTGGCCAAATTAAATTCCGTCGCGGTCGCCGCCTCGCTGATGGTGCCCCCCATGACCGCGATCATCGGCAGGCGCTGCAGCGCGCGGGGTGCCGCCGCGAAGAGCCGGGCGATGTTCGTCAGCGGCCCCAAGCCCACCACCGCGTCGATGCCATTCGCCTCAAGCACCCGCTTCATCAGCAGGCTGCCGGCACCGGCCGACGGCTGTGCGACCCGCAGGGGAATTGCCACCTCGCCCAATCCGTCGCGCCCATGTACCGTCCGGCGCGGCAGCCGGCTACCGGTGAGCGGCTGCTCAGCGCCCTCTGCCACCGGCGGACGCATCGATGGCGGCAGCAGCCCAAGGATCCTCGCCACATTCCGGGTGGCTTGCCGCACCGGCACATTGCCAAATATGGTCGTCACCGCGCGGACGCGCACGTCCGAACTTCCCAGGAGCGCATACACTGCCAGGGCGTCATCGACGCCTGGGTCGCAGTCGACGATCACCTGGCGCATCAGCGGCGCTTCTGATCCCTCGTCGCCTGCACCCACGAGGGAATGAGCGTTTCCCCCCTGCCGGCCGCCCCGGGAAACCGGTCGGCCACGATGGCCAGCAGCTCTCTCGCCGGCTCTCTCAAGGCCGTCCCTACCACGGAGCGCTCACCCGCGCTGGCTTGAAGGTAGGGCAGTCCGCTTGAGGCGCACGCGGTCAGCGCCACGGCAATCCACCACACGCCGCGAGCTGCGCCGAGCAGCAACCCCAGGCCTTGCGTCGTCCAGTGCAATCGCTCCCACTTGACAACGCTGGTGAGCCGGCGCACCAAGGCCTGGAGGATGAGCAGCGACACGACAAAGAGCGTCCAAAACATCACCGCCTGAACGACAGGCCCACGCACTGGCAGCCACGCGTGCGCCGTGCTCCACGCCACCGGAGCCGTATTCATGGTCAAGACGGTAGCGCTTACTGCAGCCAGCCCATTGAGCAGCGCGGCAAATGCGCCATGCTCAATTCCGACGTAACATCCTCTAAATAAAAGAATTAGAAGAAGCAGATCAACCCAATTTGGCAAGGCGCTCACCGCATGCTCTCGCGCAAATGCTTCGTGGCTAAAGTATACCTGAGGCGGAAGAAGAGCGTCAAGGTAGCGCTACCTCAAAAATAGCACACAGCAGACAGCAGTCAGCACACAGTTGGAAGGCAATGGTTGAGAGGAAAAACGATGTCAGCTGCCGCCGCGGAGGGTCGCGCGGACTTTGATGATCCGCAGCTCCTCCATGACGGCGTCAAACTTCTGGAGGATGGCGGCTTGATTGGCGAGGATCTGCTCCTGATTCTTGAGAATCTCACGAAACTTTTTCTGCACGGCGGTCTCCTCTTCAGCCTGCCTCGCCGTCATCTTGGCGCGCAGATCCGCTGGAGACTCCGCGGCCAAGGGGAATGCCGCGACCGCGAATCCAAGGAGCATGCCGACGACGACCATTCGACGCCTCATCACGCCCTCCGACCTTGCGCTACTGCGCCACCGATGCCACCGCTTCCGCCGGCGCGGTATTCTCGTCCATCAACCTTACGGTCAGGAAAATGAGCAGATCCTGCTTGACCGGATCGCTCGTGCTGTACCTGCTGGTGTTTTTGAACAGCAACCCTAACAGCGGAATATCTCCGAGCACCGGGACCTTGGTTTCGGTGGAGGTTTCCGTCTTCTTGACCAAGCCGCCGATGACGATGGTGTCGTTGTTTTTGATCCGCACCTGCGTTTCCGCCGTTTGCACGGTAAAGCGCGGCAGGCCCACGCTGCTACCACCTCCCGTGTTATATGAAACAAGCTCCTGGAAGCTCGTGACTTCCGGTTTCAAATCAACGACGATCTCGTTGCTGGGATTGACGTGCGGTGTCACGCTCAATACGGTGCCGAGGTTCTTCGCGGTATACCCCGTAATCGTCGTCCGGCCAGTGCTGGGATCGATCGAGTAGTTGGGAATCGGATACTCATCGCCGATATGGATTTTGGCCTTCTGATTGTTCAGCACTGAGAGCGTTGGATTCGAGACGATCTGCGTATCCGTCCGCTGCCGCAAGGCGTTCAGCACCCAGGTCAGCCGCGAGGTGGACAGCGTGCCGATGCCGACCGATCCCAGCGTGGCGGTGGGATCCACCGTCAGCAAACTGCTGGTGGCGGCGGGAAACTCCGCGAACGGCGAGGCGATGAACTTACTGGGAACCCGCCCCCAATTGGTTCCCTTGGCAAACGGAAAGGTCGACGCGACGCTGTTCTGTGTCTGGGTGAACGTGAACGAATCACTCCAGTCGATCCCCAAATTCTCGCTCTTGGTCAACCGCGTCTCGACGACTTTGGTTTCAATCAGCGCCTGCGGCGTGCGCTGATCGAGCCGCTCGATGACCTGCTTGATCTGAAACAGGTTGGTCGGAATGTCCGTGACGATCACGGTGTTGGTGCGCTCATCGTACTTCACCCGGCCACGCTCGGAGAGCATCTCCTTCAGCACATCCGGCACCTCTTTCGCCTTGGCATAGTCCAAGGGAAACACTTCCGTGGCAAGCGCTTCCTTTTCAAGGGCGGACACGGTCATCACGCGCACGATGGGGCCCTTCCGTTCATACGTAAACCCGTATGTCCGCAAAATGATGTCCAGCGCCTGCTCCCAGGGCACGTTGGTGAGCTTGATCGTCACCAAGCCCTCCACGTCGGCTCCCGCGACGATGTCCACCCCGCTCTTGAGGGCAATAATGCGCAGCACCTGCCGGATGTCGGCGTCCTTGAAGTCCACACTAATCAGCCCTTCGCCTGCGACCGTGTTCTCCGCGGCCGTCGCGCTGGCGCCGGTCGCGAGCTCGTTGGTTTCGCTCGCCTGGGCCGCGTCGCCCGGCGGCGAGCCCTCCTCGTGCGCGGCAGGAGCGCTTGCCTCTTCAGCGTACGCGACGGGTGACGGCGTCTCTTCCGCCGCGACCGCCGCTTCCTCGTCGTCAGCGGCTTGCGCTGCGCCCTGCATCCAGCCCATCAACACCACTCCGATTGCCACCTGCATCCACCCGCGCGCGAGTGACGGTTTCACGGATGCCCACCTCCGGTTGTGGTGCCCGACGGCTGCGTCTCAAACGCAATCTGGAGCACCACCGACTGCCCATCCCCTTCCAACACGACTTCATCTTGACGAATCGCGGCCACCCGGTAGCCGCGCACCGTGTCGCCAACCCTGACTTCCGTATCATCAATCAACGCAATGGAACGGCCGATCGGATCCCACAGAATCCCGTGCAGCGTCGGCTTGGAGAGATCCCGTGGCGAGCGCGCGCCCGCACCCATCAACCGGCCATTCAGGATGAGCGGGGCAAACGGATCCCGATGACCCCCGGCATCATACTTGAACGCCTTCGAGGGGCTTGATTCTTCTGCCGCAACGCCGGCGAGGCCTCCCACGGCCACCACACCAACGATCAGCCCGATCAGCCACCGCATCTTAGGAGCCTGCCACCGCAAAATAGGCGCGCACCAGCAGATTCACCTGATGCCGCCGAGGCTCCTTCGGATTGGCCGAAATGCGCAGGGACATCACCTGCATCGGCTTCTCGCCCATTTCGACCAAGCTCAGGAACGTCCCCAGCTCGTGAAATCCCGCGAGGGCGTCAATCTGGATCGGCACCTCCTTATACACGGGCGCCTCGCGGCCTGTTGACGACTCCGACACCGCTACCGTCCGCTGCGGGAACACTGTTTGAATCTTGACATCGGACTTCTCCGCAAGGGCCGACACCAGCTCGATTACGGATGGCAGCTCGCCCTCATCCGGCATCGCCGTGCGCAGCGCCCCCACTACCTGCTCCACCTGCCGGTACTGCGCCTGCAGCGCCGCCTCGTTGGCCGTGGCCGCTTCGAGTGATCTGAGCCGCTCGCGCAAACCGCGCACCTGCTGCTCGACGCTCTTGGCGTCGCGGCTCATCGGCGCAAAGAGGTACTGCACGTAGACGTAGAACCCCAGTGCACCGAAGAGGCCGAAGAGTGCCATGGTTTGCACCTGCTGCTTGGGCAGTTTGATCATGGTGCCGCGACCGGAACGATGGTGCAGGTGATGGTAAACTGCACGACGTCGAACTCCCCTTGTTGCACCCGCTTGATCGATTCCAATTGGATTTGCTTAAACGGCGAGGCGAACGTGGCGTTTGACTGCAACTCCTGAACGAGACGGGTGACCGTCACCATTTCCGGACCTTGCGAGGCCAGCGCCATGCCCTGAAGGACCAGGCCCTTGCTCCGATCGAGCGAGAGCTCCGTAAACCACACGCTGGTGGGGGTCAAGTCCGAGAGGATATTGAGGCGCTGCGCCCATGTGTCTTTGCCGCCTTTCAACTCTTGAAACACCGCTTGTTGGGCGCGCAACCGCGCCAGCAGCCCTTGCACTTTGGCCACTTCCGCCTGTTTGGGCTCCAGCAGCCGCGCCTTTTTCGTCAGCTGCTGCAGGTACACCCGGTTGAGCTGCAACGGCACCCACAAGGCCAGCGGCAGGCCGACCAGCACCACCAGGGCAATCGCCGCCAACGGGGTGCGGTGCAATTGCTGCATGGGAAGCTGCGCGGGCTTGCGCGCGCTTTCCGGAAGCAGGTTGATTTTCAGCAGCTCCTGCGCCATAAGCGTGCTTAGTTCGTCCTCAACGCCAGCCCGTAGGCCACGGCGTATTGGCTCGAGAGTCCCTTGATCGGAGACCACGTGGCGACCGTCTGGGTCAGATGGCTCTTCAGAGCCTCAACGAGCCCAGGCAGATGGGCCAGCCCCCCGCTGATCAGGACTTGGTCGGGTGGCTGGCCGAAACGGTTCTCGAAATAGTCGAATGACAGCTGCAATTCCGTGACGAGCGGCTCGGTAGCCGCTTTCAAGGCCTCGGTCCGCTGGGGATCCGGCTGGTCCTGTTGGAGCTCGTTTCTGATTGCATCGACCTCTTTCTTCAATTGTTCAGCCACTTGCCGCAGCAATTTCTCCCCGCCCCAAGGAATATCGCGGACCAGATAGGGTGAGCTCCCTTTGAAAATGACAAGGTTGCTGAGCTGCGCGCCGATGTCCACTAAGGCCACCGGATGCTCACCGGCCTGGCGCCCCTGCACCGCCAGAAACCCGTTCGCCACGGCGAGGGCATCGACATCGATCAGGGCGACCTCGTAGCCGGCTTTTTTGACCCAGTCGATGCGGCGGTCGATCAGCTCCTTCTTGCAGGCGACGATCAGCACCCAGTGCTTTTTGGCATCCGACGGGCCCAGCACGACGCCATCGATGACGACGTCTTGAAGATTAAAGGGCAGATACCGCTGGGCTTCGAAGGGCAGCGCCTGGCGCAGTTCCGCCGGCTTCATCGCCGGCATCTCGACGATGCGCATGATCACCCACGGGCCGCTCACCGACAGATTGACGGCGTGGACCGGCGTTTTGAGCGCGGCCAGGGCGGTCTTAATGACCCCGGAGGGGTCGGAGGTGCCGTTCGGATCGAAGGGCTGGAGATTCTGGCTGACGATCGGCCGCGCCCCGAGGCCCTTGCGAGCGCCCAGCGCGATCACCTTGATGGCGGAGGAGCCAAGATCGAGGCCGACCGTCAGCTTGGCCTCTTTGGGCCGGATGGTGGTCAGCTGCCGCAGCAATCCTGCGACGGCGTTGAGTCGTTCGGCGGCGGAACCGGCTGGCATGCGGCTAGGGGGAGGGATTGCGCAGCTTCACCTTGCTGGCCAAGGTGGTGGCCTGGCCGGACGTGCTGCCGGGCACGAGCGCGTTGCGTGGGGACTTAAAGGGGAGTGTGATGGTGACGACGTCTGCGCTGACGTCAAAGGCGTTCGTCACCGTATCATCCACCAAGGTCGAGAGCACGCGCGTCACGGGAGGGGTCAATGGACCCACCGGCGAAGACCCGCTGTCGCCAATGAGGACTTCCCGCACCAACTGCGCTCGGCCGTTGCCAAGGGTTTCCACGCGATATTCAACCCAATAATCCTTATGGGCTACTCCGCTGCCGTCATAGGCGCCCCAACACACGGCGTCCGCCGGGCAGCCCGCGACTCCAAGGAGATTATAGTCAAGAGCCACGCGAAAATCCAGCGCCGGCTTGCCGCTGACGGTCCGTGGGGCCGCACTGCCGCCTCCTCGAATCTCGCGCACCATCGTGTCAAACGCCCGTCGCGCCTCCTCTTGGATTTGAATCGACGCGTCCATGGCCAGATACGATGTTTGGCCGCTCATGAAGGTTACGAGCATCGCGCCCAGCACCACCGCCATGATGACGCCGACCACCAGTAATTCAGGGAGGGTAAAACCCGCCTGGGGCTGAAGGCTGAAGGCTGAAGGCTGAAGGCGGCGGCTCATCGGCAGGTGATCGCCGTGGCCAGCATCGCTTGGGATTCAATCATGCCGTTTTGGTTCGCGTCCGGCCCCCACTCCAACTGCGCCGGCACCATCGTCACCTGCATTTTGGCATTCGTGACTTTGCGTTCCGGTTGGTAGGTGAACTCAGCTCCGGTGGCGGCATTCTTGCGCCCCATGATCCGGCCGTTTTGGACCCATCCGACCGCCACGGTGACGCGAATGGGATCGTAGGACGTGCTCGCGAGCGGTTGTCGGCTCCATTCGCCAGAGGCGACTTGGGCTCTGACGGATCCATTAGGGAGGGCGCCGCAGAGTGCGTTGTTCTCAATCCCATCGCGGTTCTGATCGCCTTCCTCCGTGCAGGTGACCGCGAGGCGCTCGTGGCGATCCGGCACGCCGGTGGGAACGGTCTTGCCTCCTCCATCGGTATACAGCCACTCATCCCACGTGGCCCGATTATTCGGCGCCTTCGCCGACGGCACGCCGGCCGTGCAGGCCGCCCCGGTGTTTTGGGCGCGGATTTCCTCCATCACGCGTGTGGCGTCCGTCATGGCCGCGGTGAGATTGCGCGCCGTGGCATTTAACGAGGACTGACCGATCACGGCCCCGATCAGCGCGGCGCTGACCACCGCCATGATGGAGGCGCCCATCATCATTTCGATGAGCGTAAAGGCGCCTTGAGCCCTCGCTGCCCGCGCGCTGCGCATCACTCACCCTCACTGCCGGAACCGGCAGACGACGACCGTGCCGACCATCGCCGGCGACTCAATGACGTCGGCGGTATCCGTCCCCGGATACGCCACCTCGAGGTCCCAGGTACTCGGCGTGGCATCCCAGCTTGAGGTGCCGGCATCCCACTTGCACTCCCCCACCACCCGGTTGCGGTGGCGCCAGCAGACCGCCACGGTCACTCGAATCGGATCTTGGGTGACGGCCGGGTTGCTGGCGGCATAGTTCCACTCCGCCGTGCCGACTTGGGACTGGCCGCAGTAGGCGGCATTATCGGCGCTGCGACAGGTCACCATGATGCGCTCAAAAAAGGGGTTGGCCGCAGAGTTGTTCACGCCCCCCATGCTGCGCCCACCGCCCCCAGCGCTTGTCTGGTCGGCCAACCACGCATCCCAACTGGTAAAGAAGACGCCCGGACTCTGCTCCGGCGGCCTGGCCGTCGGCGGATTGCCGGTGACGGCGACGACACAGGGGTTGTTGCGCCGCCGGATCTCTTCAACGACGCGGGTGACGTCGTTGATGGCCATCGAGAGGTTGCCCGCATGCTCGCTCAATGCCAACTGCCCCAGGTACGC
>JACQRD010000042.1 GCA_016206675.1 Candidatus Omnitrophota bacterium | reverse complement strand
CCTTCCGCGCCGGGGACAAGTTCCAGGAAGCCTTCATTGAAAAGCGCACCCTCCAGTACCTCTACCGCACCGCCGACACCTTTCATCTGATGGACACCAAGACCTACGAAGAGGTCCAAGTACCCGCCGAGGTCATCGGGACGGCGGCTGGCTACCTGAAGGAGAACATGGAGCTGGAAGGCCAGTTCCATGATGGCCAGCTCATTGGCCTGCAGCCGCCGATGTTCGTGGACGTCCATATCGCTTCCACCGAGCCCGGCGTGCGCGGCGACACGTCCAAAGGCGGCATGAAGCCGGCCACGCTGGAAACGGGGGCCACCATCCAGGTGCCGCTGTTTGTGGCAACCGGCGACCTAATCCGCGTCGACACGCGCAACGGCGTCTACGTGTCCCGCGTCTGAGGAGGGTATTGTGGAAAAGCGGCTGAAATCGTCTGAGCGTGAAGCGTTCCGGCTGATCGAAGAGATGCTGCAGTTGATGGAAAGCCGCGGCCTGGTGGAGCTGGAGATGGAGCACCAGGGCCTGCGTATCCGACTGAAGAAGGCCTCGCTGGGGCCCTCCGCGCAAGTCGTCGAGTACGTCGCCGGCATTCCGCATCCGGTGTCGCCGGCCGCCCCCCCCGCCACGCCCGCCGCCGAGGAGGGACGGCGCATCATCATCAAATCGCCGATGGTCGGCACCTTCTACCGCGCCCCGGCGCCGGATGCGCCCCCGTTTGCCGAGGTGGGGCAAGACGTCGCGGTAGGGCAGGTCGTGTGCATCATCGAGGCTATGAAGCTCATGAATGAGATCAAGTCGGAAGTCGCCGGCCAGATCGTCGATATCCTGGTGGAGAACGGCGCGCCCATTGAATTCGGCCAGCCGCTCTTTGCGGTGGAACCGAAGTAGGTTGCGCCCGCCAGGGTGCGATGCTTTCGAAAATCCTGATTGCCAACCGGGGTGAGATTGCGGTGCGGGTTATCCGCGCCTGCAAGGAGTTGAACGTCCGGACGGTGGCGATCTACTCCGAGGCCGATCGGCACAGCCTGCACGTGCGGCTGGCCGATGAAGCCGTCTGCGTCGGCGCAGCGAAGGCCGAACAGAGCTACCTGAACATTCCCGCCATCGTCAGCGCGGCGGAGATCACCGATGTCGACGGCATCCATCCCGGCTACGGCTTCCTCTCCCAGAACGCCCACTTCGCGGAAATCTGCGAATCGTGCAACATCAACTTCATCGGCCCCTCCGCCCAGGCCATCAAGCTCATGGGGGATAAGATTGCGGCGAAGGATTTGGTGCGCAAAGCCGGGGTGCCCATCATCCCGGGCAGCCTGGCCGCGGTCAAAACCAAGGAAGAGGCCCTGAAGACCGCGCGGCGCATCGGCTATCCGGTGATGATCAAGGCCGCCGCCGGCGGCGGCGGGCGCGGCATGCGGGCCTGCCACAACGACGTGCGGCTGATCAGCGCGCTGATGACCTGCCAGTCGGAGGCGGAGGCGAATTTCGGCAACAGCGACGTCTTCGTGGAGAAGTGCGTGCAGAAGCCTCGGCACATCGAGCTCCAGGTGCTGGCGGATAAGGCGGGCCACACCATCCACCTGGGAGAGCGCGACTGCACCATCCAGCGGCGGCATCAGAAGCTGGTTGAGGAGGCCCCCTCGCCGGCCGTGGACGCCAAACTGCGCCGGAAGATGGGCGAGCTGGCGGTGCGCGTGGCGAAGGCGGCCGGCTACTGGTCGGTCGGCACCGTGGAGTTTCTGCTGGATGCGGACGGGGCGTTTTACTTCATCGAAATGAACACGCGGATTCAGGTGGAGCATCCGGTGACCGAAATGGTGACCGGCGTGGATCTGATCAAGGAGCAGATCCGCGTGGCGGCAGGGGAGTCGCTGTCCTTCAAGCAGGATGACGTCACTCTCGCCGGCGCGGCGATTGAGTGCCGGATCAATGCCGAAGATCCTTCCAACGGTTTTTCGCCCAGCCCCGGGCGGATCCTCAGCTACCAGCCGCCCGGCGGGCGCGGGGTGCGGTTGGACACGCACATCTTTGCGGGCTACGAGGTGCCGCCGTACTACGATTCGCTGCTGGCCAAGCTGATCACCCACGGGGCGACCCGCGCGGAGGCCATCCGTGTCATGCAGCGGGCGCTGGAGGAGTTTCTCGTAGAGCCGATCCACACTACGATTCCGCTGCACAAGCAGATCATGGCGGATCCGACCTTCTGGCGCGGGGCGATTTCCACCGACTACATTGACCGCCAACTGCAACTGGGAGAGAACGAATGACGTACACGTGGTCATTTCGGATTGCGGATTGCGGATTGCGGATTGGAAAACGGGAAGTCCACAATTCGCAATTCGCAATTCGCAATGCCAAAGGAGCCGTCAGATGACCGTGCGACGACTGGGGGTGTTGACGGGTGGCGGCGACTGTCCGGGGCTCAATCCCGTCATCCGCGCCGTGACCCGCCGCGCCATCCAGGCCGGCATCACGGTGGTGGGGATCCGCAACGGCTGGAAGGGCTTGATCCAGGCCGACACGATCCCCTTGACGCTGGAGTCCGTCTCCGGCATCCTGCACCGAGGCGGGACGATCCTCGGCACCTCGCGCACGAACCCCTACAAAAAGCCCGAAGACGCCAAACGCGTGATGGAGAACATCCGGAAGCTGCAGCTGGACGCGCTGATCCCGATCGGCGGGGAAGACACGCTGGGCGTGGCCACGAAGCTCAAGAAGGACGGACAGAAAGTCGTGGGGGTGCCGAAGACGATCGACAACGACCTCTCGGCGACGGACTTCACCTTCGGCTTCGACACCGCGGTGAACATCGCGATGGAGGCCATCGACCGGCTGCACACGACGGCCGAGAGCCACCACCGTATCATGGTGGCGGAAGTGATGGGGCGCCACGCGGGGTGGATCGCCACCTACGCGGGCATCGCCGGCGGAGCCGATGTCATCCTCATCCCGGAGGAGCCGATCGACTTGGACGCGGTCTGCGAGATCATCCGCAAGCGTCATGCGCGCGGCAAGGACTTCAGCATCGTGGTCGTTGCGGAAGGCGCGCAGTTTAAGGACAAGCACCTGGTGACGGCTGAAGGCAAGTTAGATGAGTTCGGCCACGTGCGGCTTGGCGGCATCGGCGATCAGCTCGGCAAATTGATCGAACAGCGCACCGGCTACGAGACCCGTGTCACGGTGCTGGGGCACATCCAGCGCGGCGGCAGCCCCACGGCGTTTGACCGCGTCCTCGGGACGCGCTTTGGCATCAGGGCGGTGGAGCTCGTGCTCGCAGGGCAGTTCGGCACCATGGTGAGCCTGCAAGGCAACAAGATCGTCGCCGTCCCGCTTGAAGAGGGCACCGGCGCGCTGAAGACCGTGGATATGGAGTTGTACAACCTGTCGAAGATTTTCTTCGGCTGAACACCCGATGACCGACAAAATCGCGGCCATCTTAAAAGAAGCCGGCCAGCTCCATCTCTCGCTGCCGGCGCCGCAGATCGCGCAAGTGGCCAAAGCCGCCGCGCTGATGGCCAAGGCTCTCAGCGGCGGGCGCAAGGTCATCTGGTTCGGCAACGGCGGCTCGGCCACGCAGAGCCAGCACATGGCCGGCGAGTTCGTCGGACGGTTTCTCAAGGAGCGGCGGTCGCTGCCGTCGATCTCCCTAACGGAAAACATGGCCAGCGTCACGGCGATCGGCAACGACTACGCTTTCGACCAGATCTTCTCGCGCCAGCTCGAGGGGCTCGGGCAGGCGGGGGACGTGGCGGTGGGGCTGTCAACCTCCGGCAATTCGCCCAACGTGGTCAAGGCCCTTGAGCAGGCCCGGAAGATGCAGCTGCACGCCGTGGGACTCACCGGTGGCGGCGGCGGCAGGCTGGCCGGCGTCTGCGACGTCTGCATCTGCGTGCCGTCGACCGTGACCGCGCGCATTCAGGAGGTCCATCTGACGGTGGGGCACATCCTCTGCGCCTTGGTGGAAGATGCATTGCTCGCCTCCGGTGCGCTGCGCGCGGGATAAGATCGTGCCGCTGGGGCGGCTGGTGCGCCTTGCGCGTTCTGCCCAGCGCCGCGGCCGGCGGGTGGTGTTCACCAACGGCTGCTTCGACCTGCTGCATGCCGGCCACATCAGCCTGCTGGAGCGGGCCAAGCGGCTGGGCGAGCTGCTGGTGGTGGGGACGAACAGCGACCGCTCCGTGCGGGGATTGAAAGGGCGGCAGCGCCCGCTCGTCGGCGAGCGCGACCGGGCCCTGGTGCTGGCGGCATTGGCCTGCGTGGATTACGTCACCATCTTTGACGCACCGACGCCGCAGCGGGTCATCGAGCGGCTGCGGCCGGATGTGCTCATCAAAGGCGCGGACTGGGCCTCCGGGGCGATTGTCGGGGCTGACCTGGTCAGGCGCCGCGGCGGGCGGGTGGTGCGCCTGCCGCTGCGCAAGGGCTACTCCACCACGCGGCTGATCGCGCGGATCGCCGCCGCCGCGTAAGGGCTGCTGGCGATGGCGCAGGCCTCCCTCCATCGGATTCTCGATGCCAACGCCAACCGCGCCCTTGAAGGGCTGCGCGTCTGCGAAGAGATCATCCGGCTGCACCTGGCCAGCCCGTCGCACTTTCGCCGCGCGCGCGCGCTGCGGCATGCCGTGGCCGCGGCGCTGCGGCGGCTGGCCGTCAGCCGCCTGCACCTGCTGGCTGCGCGCGACAGCCGCCGCGATGTGGGCCGCCGCGCCGCCGGCGGCCGCGTGGCGTCACTGGAGCAGCTGCTGCTCATCAATTTCCAACGGACCAAGGAAGCGCTGCGCACCCTGGAGGAGGGTTCTCGCCTGACGGCCCCCCGCGCCGTGGCGGCGTTTCAGCGCGCGCGCTTTGCGCTCTACGACCTTGAACGCGATGTCCTGCTCCACATGGCAGCTCTACGTCATTCTCGACCGCGCCGCCGCCGGCGGACGTGATCTGCGCGAGGTGGCCGCCGCGGCCGTGCGCGGAGGAGCCGATGCGCTGCAGTTGCGCGATAAGACCTCTTCCGATGACGCCGTAGCCGTCGAGGCCCGGCGGCTGCTGCCGGTTGCGCGCGCCGGCGGCGTGCCGCTCATTCTCAATGACCGGGTGGCGGTCGCGATGGCGGTCGGGGCCGACGGCGTGCATGTCGGACAAGACGACTGGCCCATGGCGCGGGTGCGCCGCACCATCGGGCCGACGATGCTGGTGGGCCAATCCACGCACAGCGTGGAGCAGGCGGCGGCAGCCCAGGCGGCCGGAGCGGATTATATCGGCTTTGGACCGCTCTTCGCCACGCCGACGAAGCCCGAGTATCCGCCGATCGGTACCGGCCTGATCCGGCAGGCCGCCGCGCAGGTGTCGATTCCGCTGGTGTGCATCGGCGGGGTGGATCATGACACGATTGGGGAGGCGCTCGCGGCCGGGGCCCGCTGCGTGGCGGTGGTACGGGCGGTGTGCGCGGCGGCGGATCCTGAAGCGGCGGCGCGCCAATTGAAATCGAGGATCGCACAATTCCGTCGCGCGGCCCAACCGTCCCGATTATAATAACGGCTCTTGCGCGTCTTGTGCGGGCATAGCTCAATGACCGAGAGGCCAGCCAGGAGGGGAGACGAGGGAGCAACGCAGCCAGCCATTCAGATGGATTACACGAGCTGGATGCGTCGCGACCGATAGGAGGGGAACCTAGGTTCCCCTCCTATGGAGGCCCCCTCGGATGGGCGTAGGGCCGACGCGGGTATAGCACAGTGGTAGTGCTCCAGCTTCCCAAGCTGGCCACGCGGGTTCGATTCCCGCTACCCGCTTGTTCCTTTTCAAGAGTAGTAGCGGGAAGCGAACCCATGAAAGGGGTCTGGGGGAAACTGTGAGTTTCCCCCAGATTGTTCGATGGACTGGGAGGGAAGGGAGACAAGGAGCGCCCATCGATCCTATTCAGGCGCGACGATAGGAGGGAAACCGTAGGTTTCCCTCCTATGGAGCGATCCGCCGAAGGCGGAGAGCGACGGTTCGATTCCCGCTGCCCGCTCGTTTCTTTACCCGCTGATTCTTTTTATGAGATAATTATAGCCTTCAATGATCCCACCACCTGCCGGGCTGCGCCTTGTAACGCGCCAAACTCTCTGGTGGACGAAGCGGTCGCTGTTCCTCAGGTTATCGTATCGCAGCAGCGACCGGCCTTCGGCCAACCGGCAGGTGGTGGGATGAACCTCCGTCCTGAGCTCGCCCAGCATCTTTCCCAGCGGCTGCAGGCCTTCGGGGAGGGGTTCCGCCACAATCTCGCCCTGATCGGCCCGCCGGGCAGCGGCAAAACGTTTCAGCTGCAGCAGCTGCTCTCCGAGGCGTCCGAGCGGTTCCTCGTGCTGTATTGCCCGCTCTACCGCGAATCATGCCGCAGCTTCTTGCGTCGCTTGCTGGCCGCCATTCTCCACAGCGGCCTGCAGGCAGCACGGGGCCGCGAAGGGGTCCTCCCGCTGCCGCAATCGTTTGAAGCCCTTCTGGCCCACGCGCAGCCGCGGTTGCCGAAGACCGTCGCCGCCATTGCGCCGATCGACGCCCTCTTGAGCCGGCGGCTGTATGGCGAAGCCTTCAACCGGTCGCTGGATGCGATGCCGGTCGTGGTGCAGGAGTGCGGCCGGCCCGCGGTGCTGATGCTGGATGAGTTTCTCTTCCTTGAAGAGATGGGGTTGGGGCATGCCTTTCATGAGCTGGGCAAGCGCGTGATGACATGGCCTTCCGTCCTCTTCGTGTTGTCCAGCTCCTCGCCGTACCGGGCCCGCATGATTTTGCGCGAACGGCTGCAGCTGCTCTTCGGGCAATTCGAGCTGCTCACGCTGGGCGCGCCGCAGGCCCACACGACTGGGGCGTGGGTGGCCCGGGAGATGAAGGGACTGCGCGGCCGCGAGCGCATCGTGCCGTTTCTGCTGCATTGGCTTGGCGGCTGGCCGTGGTATCTGTCGGTGGTGCTGAAGCGGTTGCGCGAAGTGGCCTGCCTCGAGGGCAGCCGTGAGGTGACGGACGCGCTGTTCATCGAGGCGGTCTGGGACGTGCTCGGCCGCCCCGAAGGGCCGATGGCTCAATGGTGCGCCTCGCGGGTGGAGGCGGTGGCGCATGCGCGCCACGGGGGCAGGGCCGTGGAGGCGTTGATGCACATCGCCCATGGGGCGCGAACGGCGACTGAGCTCGGCCGGCGCATCGGCCGTGCGGGCTTACCCGAGGCGTTGCAGCGGCTTGTTGAGCAGGACGTCGCCCAGCGCAACGGCACCTGCTGGGTCGTGGCCGATCCGCTGCTGCGTTGCTGGCTCTCGACGGTGTTTTTGGCCCAGCGGGCGGATGCGCGCCCGGAGGAAGCGCAGCTGCGCCGGCAGCTGGACGCGTACGTGCAAGCTCTGTGGATGCGCTGGCTCCAGGCGCGCCGCCTCTCGTTTCCGGAGCAAGTCGCCGCCTTGTTCAACCGCTTTCACGATGATATGGTATTTCTGGACGCCAAGGCCGGGCGGCTGCCGCGGTTTGAGCGCATCACTGCGCAGCCCGGTGCCGGCTCGCCCTCGGACACCTATCTGGTGGCAGAGGCCGAGGGCAAACGGTGGTGTGCCACCATCCGGGAAGCGGCGGTGGACGAGCAGGCGATTGCGGCCTTCGAAGGATTTTGCCGCGCGCAGCTGCCGCGGCCCTCCCGCAAGGTCGTCATCACCAAGGCCGGCATGGACGAGCATGCGCGGGTGCTGGCGAAAACCGCGAACATGTGGGTCTGGCAAGGGCAAGAACTGGACGTGCTCGCCACCCTCTACGGGAACGAGTGAAGCGACCATGGCGCTCTCCACGCGGTTGTGGGCACCCTGGCGCAGCCGCTACCTCAAGCACCCGGCCCGGCGGGGATGCATTTTCTGCCGGGCGGCGCGGTCGCGGCAGAGGCGGCGCCATCACGTCGTGCTGCGCCAACCGCAGGTCTTCGCGCTGCTCAACCGCTATCCCTACAATAACGGCCATGTGATGATCGCGCCGCGGCGCCATGTCAGCGATCTGCTCGAGCTGACCACGGCCGAGTGGGCGGCAATACTCTCCGTCACGCAGCAGCTGATGCGACGGCTGCAGCGCACGCTGCATCCGCACGGCTTCAACATCGGCCTCAACCTGGGCCGTGTGGCGGGTGCCGGCATTCCGGGGCATTTGCATCTACATCTGGTGCCGCGATGGCAGGGGGATACGAATTTCATGCCGGTCATCGGTGCGACCAAGGTCGTCTCGCAGTCGCTCGACGAGCTCTACCGGTTCTTGACGAGCAGCGCCCGATGACGGTCGCCGCCGATTGCCACAGCCTGCTCGTGACGCGGGAGGCCCTGGAAGCCCGGGAGGAGCAGTGGCTGGCTCCCTACGCGATGAAGAGCCGCTTAACTCGCGGCCGCCAGCATCCGGAGCCCGAAGACCCCTACCGCACCGTCTACCGGCGGGATCGCGATCGGATCATCCACACCACCGCCTTCCGTCGGCTGGAGTACAAAACGCAAGTCTTCGTCAACCATGAAGGCGACCATTACCGCACCCGGTTGACGCACACGCTCGAGGTGGCCCAGATTGCGGCGTCGATCGCGCGCCTGTTGCGGCTCAATGAGGATTTGGTGGAGGCCGTCGCCTTGGCGCACGATATCGGCCACCCGCCCTTCGGCCACGCCGGCGAGGACACCCTGCGGGAGCTGATGAAGGCGCACGGCGGCTTCGAGCACAACATCCAGGGGCTGCGCGTGGTGGACGTGCTGGAGGAGCGCTACCCCGCCTTTCGCGGCCTGAACCTCACGTGGGAGGTGCGCGAGAGCATCAATAAGCACCGCACCCCGTACGCGCATCCCGACATGCAGGTGGCCCTGGATCCCAAGCTCTCGCCGCTGCTGGAGAGCCAGATCGCAGACATCGCCGATGAAATCGCGTATGATAATCATGATCTGGATGACGGACTCGCCTCCGGCGTGCTGAAGGAGGAGGACCTGGCGGAGATCGCGCTCTGGCAGCAGGCGCACGCCGCCGCGGAGTCGCAGGAGCCGCCGGCTGGCCCGGAGCTGCGCCGCTATCAGATCATCCGCGCGGTGATCAACCGCCAGGTGACGGATTTGGCCGTGACGAGCGCTGAGACTATCGCGCGGCAGCACATTACATCGGTGGACGAGGTGCGCGCGTGCGCTTCGCGGCTGATTGTCTTCAGCGAAGAGATGCGGACCCTGCGGGCCCCGTTGAAGCGGCTGCTCTGGAACAAGTTCTACCACCATTACCGCGTCGTGCGCATGACAGAAAAGGCGAAGCGGGTCATCAGCGAGTTGTTCCACCATTACCTGAAGGATCCGGGCCAGCTGCCGAATACCACGCGGCTGCGCATCGAGCGTGGCGAAACGCCGCACCGGGTGGTGTGCGACTACCTCGCGGGCATGACGGACCGGTACGCTCTGGAAGAGTACAAAAAGTTATTCGATCCCTTTGAGCGGGTCTAAGCGAAAGGAGCGGACGATGCGGCATGCACTCCTGGGGGTGATCGTGGCAGTCCTGATGGCGGGATGCGCGAGAGGGGGCCGGCGCAGCTCGCTCTTGCTGGAGCGGTATGCGCGAGGACAGCTGGCGGAGGCGGCCCTCGCAGGAGGGGTTGTCGACTGGCGGCTGAAGCCCGTGACGCAAGCCCAGGAACAAAAAGGGGTCGAGGTGAATGTGGCGTACGCCTCCCAAGAGTACCTGAGGAAGTTTTTCAGCGATAAGAGCGTCTTCAAAGAGTTCGCCGGGCAGGATCCGTACTTCCCGGAGAACTTGATCTTCTACGTGAAGATCGCCAATAAGAGCGCGAAGAAGATCCGCATCTCGCCCGCCGAGTTTCTTCTCGTGGACGACCGCGGCAACCAGTACGCGCTCCTGAACGTCGATTACGTCACCGCCTACGCGGAGTTCAAGGCGCCGTTTTCAACGATGACGCGCGGGGTGGTTGAAGAGGCGCGTCCAGGCTATTTCGGGCTGAGCCTGCCGGTGGGCAAGCTCGTCGCCGCCAGACCGCAGGGCCGCTTCGCCCTGATCCAGCAATCCTCGCTGCAGTCCGGCTACCTGCATCCCGGGGTGGTGCACGACGGGTTGGTCGCCTTCTGGAACCCGAACCGCCTGGCGAAGAAGGTGCGGCTGCTGCTGACGAACATCAAGACGGACTACGATGCCAGCGATTTTCCACAAACCGCACTCGAGTTTCTCTTCACGTTTGAGACGGTAACGCCGTAAGCCGACCGACCGATGGCCCTCTCGACGGCCGCGGTGGCCCAGGCCGCCGCGCCGCGCTCCATGCCACACGGCTCGCCTGAGGCGCTGCTGGGGGAGCTAACCGCAGCGCAGCGCGAGGCCGTCCTGCACACCGGAGCCCCCCTGCTGATCATCGCCGGGGCTGGCACCGGCAAGACCACCGTCATCAGCCGGCGC
This sequence comes from Candidatus Omnitrophota bacterium, assembly GCA_016206675.1. Classification (GTDB taxonomy): domain Bacteria; phylum Omnitrophota; class Gorgyraeia; order Aquiviventales; family Aquiviventaceae; genus JACQRD01. The sequence goes on along the minus strand of JACQRD010000042.1, from coordinate 16,587 downwards.
ATCGCCTGGCTGCTGCGCGACGGCGGGGCCCGTCCCGACGAGATCCTCGCGCTGACCTTCACCGAGAAAGCGGCGGCGGAGATGGAGGAGCGGGTCGACCTGCTAGTCCCCTACGGCTACATGGAGGTGGCCCTGCGCACCTTCCACGCCTTCGGGGATCAGCTGCTGCGCGAGCATGCGGCTCTGCTGGGGCTCTCGCCGCAGTTTCGCGTCCTCTCGCAGGCGGAGCAGGGCATCTTTCTGAAACGGCATCTCTTTGAGCTGCCGCTGCAGCAGTTCCGTCCGCCGTCGGATCCCACCCGATTCATCGAACCGCTGGTGGCGGTCATGTCACGCGCCAAGGATGAAGCGGTCAGCCCGGAGGAGTTCATGGCGTGGGCGCGCGCCCACGCACCGCAAGAGCCGGCCGGCCAGGCGCAGGCCCCCCGTGTGCTGGAGGTGGCGGCGGCCTACGAGGCGTACGAGCGCCTACTGCGGCGCGAGGATGCCGCCGACTTCGGCGATCAGGTGCTGCTGGCCATCCAGTTGCTCGAACGCCATCCCGAGATCCGCGCCGCCCTCCATCGGCGCCTGCGCCACATCCTCGTCGATGAGTTCCAGGATACGAACTACGCGCAGTTTCGCCTGCTGCAGCTGCTCATCGGCCCCTCGACCTCGGTGACGGTCGTCGGCGACGATGATCAGAGCATCTACAAATGGCGGGGGGCGGCGATCAGCAATGTGGTGAAGTTCCTCGAGGCCTATCCCGGGGTTCGCACCATTGTGTTGAAGGAGAACTTCCGCTCGCCCCAGCCGGTGCTGGATGCGGCCTACCGGCTGATCCAGTTCAACAACCCCGACCGGCTGGAAGTGCGGCACGGCATCGACAAGCGGCTGGTGGCCGCCGCCTCCGCCGCAGCGCAGGCGCCGCAGTTGCACATCTTCGAGACCGTCTCCAGCGAAGCGGACTGGGTGGCCCGCACGATCCGGCAGGCGGTCGCCTCCGGGGCGCGCCGCCCCAGCGATATCGCCGTGTTGGTGCGCTCTAACCGGGAAGCCGATCTCTTCTTGCGAGCGCTCAACGTCGCCGGCGTACCGTGGCAGTTCAGCGGATCCAGCGGCCTCTTTGCCAGGGAAGAGAGCAAGATGCTGCTCTCCTGCCTGCGCGCGCTGGCCGATCCGGAGGACAGCCTCAGCTGGTACCATGTGGCGAGCTCGCCGCTCTACGCCTGCCGGATGGAGGATCTCGCGGCCGCCCTCGCGGCCGCGCGGCGGACGAACCGCAGCCTGCGCGCCATCCTGCAGCAGAGCGCACAGGGGGACGAGCCGGCCGTTTCCGAGGAGGGGCGCCGCAGCTTCCGCGATGTGCTCGAGGACGTGCAGCGCCTGCTGGAGCTCTCCCGCAGCCGCTCACCGGGGCAGCTGCTCTACCAGTGGCTCTCCGACCGCGGCTTCTTGCAGCGGTTGGGCGCCGGCGAGCAGGTGGAGGAGCTGGCCTCGCTGCAGACGGTCGCGCGCTTCTTCCATCACCTGCAGCGCGTCGAGGCGTTGGTGGGGGGCCGCCTGCCGGAAGTGATGGAGCACCTGGAGCTCCTCCAAGCGATGGGCAACGAGCCGGCGGCCGAGGAGGATGCGTGGGCCGATCGGGTCAGCGTGCTGACCATCCACAAGGCCAAAGGGCTGGAGTTTCCCGTCGTCTTTCTCGTGGGGCTCGTCCAGGGGCGCTTCCCAACACCCCGGCGCCGTGATCCGATCGAGCTGCCGGAGGAGCTCATTCGCGATCTGCTGCCAGCCGGCGACTACCATTTGCAAGAGGAGCGACGGCTCTGCTACGTGGGCATGACGCGCGCCAAGCAGGAGCTGCATCTGAGTTGCGCCTACGATTACGGTGGCAAGACGGGACGAAAAATCAGCCAGTTCGTCGTGGAGGCGCTCGAGCTGGCCAGCCCCAGCCCGGCTGCCAAGGCCACCGGTGCTCGCGAGCTGATTGCGCGAGGCGAAACCGCGAGTCCCCTGCCGTTGGCGCTCTGCGCCCCCCCACGCCCGGTGCTGCGCCTCGATGCCCACGGCGTGGACGATTACCTCACCTGCCCGCTGAAGTACCGCTACAGCCACATACTGCGCATTCCGGCCATGCGGCACCATGTGGTGGTCTATGGGGCGGCGCTGCACAAGGCGGTGGAGCAGTTCTTCCGCCGGCAGCTGCAGGGACAGCCGATGAGCGCCGACGAACTGCTGAAGGCCTTTGAGGCGGCCTGGAGCTCGGAAGGCTTCCTGACGCGGGAGCACGAGGAGCAGCGGCTGGCCCAAGGGTGCGAGGCGCTGCAGCGCTTTTTCACCCAGCAGCAGGCCCATCCGGAGCGGCCGATGTTGATCGAAGAAAAGTTCACCTTCGAACTGGACGATCTGCTGGTCGTCGGGCGCTGGGACCGGGTGGATGACGAGGAGGGCCAGGCCGTCATCATCGACTATAAATCCTCGGAGGTACGGGAACAGGCGGCGGCCGACCGGCGCACCCGCGAGTCGCTGCAGCTGCTCCTCTACGCCTTGGCCTGGCAGAGGCTGCGCGGGGTACTGCCAAGGCGGGTCGAGCTACGCTTTCTGGAGACCGGGCTGCGAGGGCAGGCGGTCTTCGAGCTTTCCGATCTGGAGCGGGCCAAGGCCTTCCTGAAGCAAGCGGCCGACGGCATCCGACGACGCAACTTCCGCGCAACCCCCCAAGAGATCATCTGCCGCTGGTGCGCCTTCCAAGCGATCTGCCCGCAGGCCTTTCGCCCAACGCTGTAGCCACAGAATAATTCACCAGGGGGTTGACGCTTGGCTAAATAATATGCTACTTATAAATTGTATTGAAAAGATTATAGTATGCTGGACGGGTCCCTCAGCCCGAAGAGAGCGGCCGAATTGCCATAGGCGAGGGCGTTCGGCGTTTTTGTTCAGGCCGCAAACGGAGCACAGCATGTTTCACCGATCAGTGCCACCTGCAAAATGGCCGCCGACGGCGCCGGAGGTTTCCGAGGCGCGGCTGCGCCGCTTCCTCAAAGACCTCGACACCTACGAGCGCCATCTCGCGTTTGAGCGGACGCTGGATGCCTTCCTGGATGTCTACTCCCACTGGCGCCGCACGCACGATGAGCGGCTGAAGCTGCGGCTGGTGATGCTGGCCTTCGAGCTGCACCGGCTCGATCCCCAGTTTCAGTTCGATTTGAGCTTCCAGGAGGCGGCCGCATGAGAGACATTGTGGTCCGCAATCTCACCTCGGTCGATTGGTTGAAGCGCGACTGCGTCGTCAGCGAGCGCATCCGCCAGGGCGACTACACCACTCAGGTTATCCGCCGCTGCACCTACCGGGTGAAATCCCAAACCGTCTTACCCTCCACTGAGGACTCCATCCCGTGGGCCAAGAATTTGGATCCGGTCAGCCCCCGGCAGGTGTACGTGACGAAGGATCTGAATCCGGACACCGGCGGAGAACGCGTCGTCTACAAGGTGCTGGGTCACTTCTACGTCGTGTGGGAGCGCAGCATCTTCTGCGTGGGCTACCGCCACATCCTCTCGATGGACATCGAAGCCCCAGACGAGGGGATGGAACTCGAATAGACTGAAGGGCACACCGACCGCAAGGTCGGGCCGCAAAGCCACGGATCCCGCCCGTAGGGCGGGGCAGCCGGGTTGCCGAATCAGCAACCCGGCTGTGTGTTTTACGGCAACCAGGGAGGACGATGACCGCGCTGGCATTGGTGTTTCAAGAGATCCAGGAGGTCGCTGCGGTGACATGCGCTCTTCGCTTGCCATCGCACCCAGTCACTTTTGCAACCGCCGTCGCCATCCGGCTCTTCTACCTCGAGCTGTTCCTCGTAGCGACCGTCGGCCTACTGGGCTGATCGTGTGACCACGAACCTGCTGCAGCCAACAGCCCTTGACGTGCTGTGCGACTGACGTCATACTTGGAGAACCATGCGCTCTTACAGGAGACTCTTCGTGATTGTGGGATGGTCTTGTGGGGTGATGGCCGGCGTGCTGGAGGGCGCGCACGCGGTCGCTGCGCAGGAGTCTGCCGTCGTGTCTTCGGAGAGTCAAGACCTTAGCAGCCTTGAGGACATCGAGCGGGCGATTACAGGGCTCGTCCCTCCAGCGGCTCAGGGGCAGGTCGAGCGTCTCACCACCGCCATCGCCGCGCTGAACGACGCCACGCAGCAGCAACGGTTGCAGCAACTGCTGAAGGAGCGCCTGGACAAGATCGCCGCGTGGATTACGCCTGAGGCTTCCGATGAGGCGATCCAGCAGCGCCTTGACGCCCTGCCGCTGGGAACGCCCCCGACCGACAAAACCCAGGATGCCCGCGATGAACTGCTCTCGGCGATCATGGGCATCACGGATGGAGAACGCCGCGACGGGTTCATCGACAAACTGAAGGAGCGCGAGCGGGCCGCCGGCACCCTGATCGAAGCCCCCACGTCCTCGCGCTAATCGATCCGGGGCGGTCGTTGACGCCTTCTACCCCCCCATGTTACAGTGTCACCCATCCGCATGGCCGCAGCCTCTCAGCAGCGCGTGGCCGTCCTGGGCGACGGCGGGTGGGGCACCACCCTCGCGATCCATCTGCATCATCAGGGCCACCGGGTGGCCCTGTGGGGGGCGTTTCCCGACTACGTCCTGCAGCTAAGGCGCCGCCGGCGCAACGTCAAGTTTCTCCCCGGCATTCACATTCCCCGTGCGATTGTCATTACGGACCAGCTGGCTGACGCGGTGGCTGCCGCCCAGCTGGTGGTCTTCGCGGTCCCCTCGCCCTATGTGCGCGCCGTCGTGCGCCGGCTGCGGCCACTGCGCAAGCCCTCCACGCCGATTCTCAGCGTCGGCAAGGGGCTGGAAGGTGGGACGCTTCAGCGGCTCTCCGAAGTGCTCACCCAGGAGTTGGGACGCGTGCCGCTGGCCGTGCTCTCCGGCCCCAACGTGGCCGCGGAGATGGCGCGCGGTCGGCCGGCCAGCTCGGTGGTCGCCTCCTGCGATCCTCTCCTGGCCCGGCAGCTGCAGCGCCTGTTGATGAGTCCGCAGCTGCGCATCTATACGTCCACGGATGTCCTGGGCGTGGAGTTGGGCGGGGCGCTGAAGAATCCGATCGCCATCGCCTCCGGCATCGCCGATGGGCTGCAGTGCGGGGCGAACGCCAAAGCGGCGCTGATCACGCGCGGCATCGCCGAGATGGCGCGCTTGGGGGTCGCACTGGGTGCCAAGCCTCAAACCTTCTGGGGCCTCAGCGGGCTGGGGGATCTGGTCACGACGTGTCTCGCAGGCCGCAATCACTGGCTGGGGGAACAATTGGGTCATGGCAAGACATTGCGTGCGATCTTGGCCTCCACCCCAATGGTCATGGAGGGCGTTGAAACCTGCCGCGCGGCGGTGGCCCTCGGCCGCCGGAGGCGCGTGGAGCTGCCGATCATTGAGCAGGTGCACGCGGTGTTGTTTCGCGGCCGCGCGCCCCGGCAGGCGCTGGAGGTGCTGATGGCCCGCGCCGGCACTGCGGAGTTTCCACGGGGATGATCCCACCACCTGCTGCTGTTCGCCTACGGCGAACGGCCAGCCCACAAGCAGGCGACGAGCATTGCTGGCCAGGCGGCGTAATGTTACTGGCCGAATGGTGCCGCCTGCAGCAGGTGGTGGGATGAGCGCCTCGCTGACCGTGCAGCAGCTGCCCGCCTCCGAGCGGCCGCGCGAGCGGCTGATGCGATTGGGTGCCGAAGCGCTCTCCGAACAGGAACTGCTGGCCGCACTGCTGGGGCGGGGGATTGCCGGTGAATCCGTGCTGGTCAGCGCGCGCCGCCTGCTGGCGGCGTTCGGCAGCCTGCGGGGCGTGGCGGATGCCTCCATCGAGCAGCTCTGCGGGGTGCACGGCATCGGTGCGGCAAAAGCCGTACAATTGAAGGCGGCCGTGGAGATCGCCAGGCGCCTTGCCGTTGCTTCCAATGGTCATCGCGCGATCATTGACAGCCCCGAAGCTGCTGCAGCCGTCCTGCGGCCCCATCTGAGCGACAAAAAGAAGGAGCACGTGGTCGCCCTGCTGCTGGATGCCCGCCACCGCCTGATTCGGCTGAGCCCGATTGCCATCGGCAGCCTCTCCGCCACGCTGGTGCATCCGCGGGAGCTGTTTCATGAGGCCATCAGCGCCTCGGCGGCCGCCGTGATTGTGGCGCACAACCACCCCTCCGGCGATCCGGCGCCCTCCGAGCATGACGTGGAGCTGACCCGTCGGCTGGTGGCGGCAGGAGAGCTCTTGGGCATCGAGGTGTTGGATCATGTGATTCTCGGCGGGCAGGCGGTCGTCAGCCTCAAGGCGGCCGGATTCTTCAAGAAGCGAGAAGCACATCGGAGATCACGAAGGGGGAGTGCGGCATGAGGCAGGCGACACGGAGCTGGCGACTCGTCGGGTGGCTATGTGTGGTCAGTGTATTAAGCGGGCCGGTCTGGGCTGAGGAGGTCATGCCGGTGGCAACGTCGGGCAGCCAAGACCGCGTGGATGAGATACTGGGACGGTACAATCTGTATCCGGCGTTTGAAAAATTGGGGCGAGGGGCCTCCAATGCGCTGGGCGGATGGCTGGAGATTCCCTTACACGTGGGTCGCCGCTACAGCCAAAGCGACACCGCCGGCAGCATGTTCACCGGGGTCGTTCACGGGGTGCTGCGGGCCTTCGTGCGCACCGGCGTGGGCCTCTATGAAGTGGTCACCTTCTTTCTGCCGTATCCAGAAAATTACGCCCCCATTTTGCCGACCTTGCCGTACTACCAGAAGACCAGCCGGCGCGAGACGCTGCCGTTGGAGTAGCCTCTGAAGCACTTGCTGATCGTCGGGCGGCCTGGGGTGGGCAAGACCACGCTGATGAAACGGCTGGTCGACGCGCTGCGGGGCCGGCCGATCGACGGCTTCCTGACGGAAGAGTACCGCGAGGACGACCAGCGGGTCGGCTTTTGGCTCAGCCCGCTCGATGGCCGGCAGATGCTGCTCGCGCACCGCAAGCTCGATGGCGGCATCCGGGTCGGGGCGTATAAGGTCAACCCCTCGGTGCTGGAGGATGTCGCGATCCCGGTGATCCAGCGGGCCATTGAGCACGCCATGCTGCTGTTTTTGGATGAGTTGGGGCGCATGGAGCTCTGCTCCAAGCCGTTTGAGCAGGCGGTGCGCCATGCCTTCGATCGCGGCCCCTCCATCATCGCCACCGCCAGCGTGGCCCCCCTGCCGTTTCTGACGCTGCTCAAGCGCCGGCGGGATGTGGAGCTGATCCCGCTGACGCCCTCCAACCGAGACACCGTCGAAGAAGAGCTGGAGGCCCGCCTCGAGGCGCTCTGTGCGGAGGATGAGCAGGTGCGCGCGCTGCAGCGGCAGGCGGACCGCATCTGTGAACTGATCGTCTCCGGAGAGGCCGCGCCGATTGACATCGAAATCCAGCAGGCCGCGCTGCGGGAGGAGATCCGGCGGGCTTTTCCGGATAAGCAGGCGCTGTATCAGCTGCTCTACGAGAGCCGGTTTCGGCGGCTGTGGCAGCAGTTTCGCGGCGACGCGCCGTGACGTGACGCATGCGTCCGGTGCTCGTCCTCACGCGCCGCGACGTGGCCCGCGTGGCCGATCTCTCGACGGCCATCCGCGTGGTGCGCGCCGCCTTCATCAGCTATGCGCGCGGGCAGGCCGTGATGCCGCCGAAGATCTACCTGCCGCTGCCGCGGGGCAGCGATTTTCGCGCGATGCCCGCCTACGTCGAGCGCCCGGCGGCCTGCGGGGTGAAGTGGGTCAACGTCCACCCCAACAACCCCCGCCGGGGGCTGCCGAGCGTGATGGCGACGATCGTGCTGAACGATCCGGCCACCGGCGAGCCGCTCGCCGTCATGGACGGCTCCCTGATCACCAAACTGCGCACGGCGGCGGCGGCCGCGGTGGCAGCCCACACCCTGGCCAGGCCTGACAGCCGCGTGGTGGCACTGGTGGGCTGTGGCGGGCAGGCGGATGCCCAGCTGCTCGCCCTCGCGCAGCTGTTTCACGTGCGGCAGGTGCAGGTGTGGGGCCACCGCGCGGGCGAGGCGGCTGCGTTTTGCCAGCGGATGCGGCGCGTGCTGCGGCGCGTTTCGTGGACGGCCTGCCGCACGATTCGCGCCTGCGTGCGCAGCGCGGACCTCGTCGTCACGCTCACGCCGGCGCATCGTCCGCTGGTTGCGCGCGCGTGGCTTTCCGATGGCACCCATCTCAATGCGATTGGCGCGGATGCGCCGGGGAAGCAAGAGTTGGATCCCCGCATCCTGCGAGAGGCCACCGTCGTCGTGGACGATTACGAGCAGGCCGTGCATGGCGGAGAGCTCAATGTGCCGGTCCGCCGCGGCCAGTTCGATCCGAAGCGCATCCACGCCAGCCTTGGCGAGGTGCTCATCGGCCGCCGCCGCGGCCGCCGCGCTCCGCGCGAGCTGACCGTCTTCGATTCCACCGGCCTGGCGATCCATGATGTGGCGCTGGCCGCCGAAGTCTTCCGGCGGGCGCGCCGGCAACGGCTCGGTTGTCGCATCCCCCTCGTTTGACGCCACTTCCACCATCCAGTATCATAAGAGATTCCATGGCATCATCCCGTACCGTGCCTGATCGCATCGGCTATTTCGGGCCGTTCGGAGGGCAATTCGTCCCCGAAACGGTCATGGCCGCGCTCGCACAGCTCGACGACGCCTACCGTCGGGCGCGCCGGGATGCCCGATTTCAGGCCGAGCTGCGCCAGCTGCTGCAGAGCTACGCCGGCCGGCCCACACCGCTGTACTTCGCCACGCGGCTCAGTCAGGCCCTCGGGCGCGGCGTGCGCATCTATCTGAAGCGGGAGGATCTGCTCCACACTGGGGCGCACAAGATCAACAACGCGCTGGGCCAAGCGCTGCTGGCCGTCCGCATGAAGAAACGGCGGCTGATCGCTGAAACCGGAGCCGGCCAGCACGGCGTGGCGACGGCCACCGTGGCCGCGCTCTTCGGGCTGGAGTGCGAGGTGTTCATGGGGCAGGAGGACATGCGCCGCCAGGCGCTGAACGTCTTCCGCATGCGGCTGCTGGGCGCGCGGGTGGTCCCGGTGACGTCCGGCACCAAGACGCTCAAGGACGCCTGTAGCGAAGCCATCCGCAACTGGGTCACCACCGTGCGCACGACACACTACTGCATCGGCTCCGTCGTCGGGCCGCATCCGTATCCGCTGCTGGTGCGCGACTTTCAGTCCGTCATCGGCCGCGAGGCGCGGCGGCAGCTGCTCGCCCGCGAGGGACGGCTGCCGGATGCGCTGGTGGCCTGCGTCGGCGGCGGCTCCAACGCCATCGGCCTCTTCCATCCCTTCCGCAACGACCGGCGGGTGCAGTGCATCGGCGTGGAGGCCGGCGGCACGTCGCTCGCCCCGGGGCATCATGCCGCCACGCTGCTGAAGGGGCGGCCGGGCGTGCTGCACGGCGCCTACAGCCAACTGCTGCAGGACCGCGAAGGACAAATTCTGTCAACGGCCTCCATTTCTGCCGGATTGGATTATCCCGGGGTGGGGCCGGAGCACGCCTACTATCAGCTAACGCGCCGGGCGCGCTATGCCGCCGTCAGCGACGCCCAGGCGTTGCGCGGCGTGCAGCTGCTCACACGGACGGAGGGCATCTTGCCTGCGCTGGAGCCGGCGCATGCGGTGGCCTACCTGGAGCGGTTGGTGCCGCGGCTGCGTCGAAGGGCGGTAGTGATCCTCGGGCTCTCCGGGCGGGGCGATAAGGATGTGCAGACGATCGCCGATCGGTTGAATGGAACGGCTGCGCACCGCGTGTAACCGGCTGTGCTCCGCGCGCCGGACGGCGCTGGTGCCCTTCATCATGGGCGGCGATCCGTCGCTCGAGGCGACAAAGCGGCTCATCGTCGCGCTCGAGGCGGCGGGGGCCGATGTCATCGAAATCGGCGTGCCGTTTTCCGATCCGCTGGCGGACGGGCCGATCATTCAGGCGGCCTCAGCCAGAGCGCTGGCGCGCGGGGCGAGGCCACGGCGGATTTTTTCGGCGGTGGCCTCGGTGCGCTCGCGGGTTACGGTGCCGCTGGTGTGCTTGACGTACTGGAATCCCGTCTTGCAATTCGGTCGCCCGGCGCCGCAGGCGTTTTTCCGCGCGGCGCATGCCAGCGGCTTCGACGGCGTCATCGTGCCGGATTTGCCGATTGAGGCGGCGGCGGCCGCGAAGCGGAGTGCCGCTCGCGAGGATGTGGCGACGATCTTCCTGGCGGCGCCGACCAGCCCGCCGCCGCGGCTGCGCGCCGTCGCGCGCGCCTCGGAAGGGTTTATCTACTACGTGTCGGTGATCGGCACCACGGGCGTGCGGCGCGCCTTGCCGGCAGGGCTGCTGCACGGCGTGCGGCAATTGAAGCTGCTGACGACCAAGCCGGTGTACGTGGGGTTCGGCATTTCAACCCCCGGTCAGGCCGCGAGGGTCGGCCGCGCAGCCGATGGTGTCATCATCGGCAGCGCTCTGATCCACGTCATCGCCGCGGCCCGCGGCCGATCGGCCGTGCAGGCCGCGGCGTCGTTTGTCGCACGGATGCGCCGGGCGGTTGGACGATGAGCCGCCGCGCGGAGGGCGTGACGTTCGTTGTGATGGCGGGCGGCAAGGGCGAGCGGCTCTGGCCGCTGGTGCGCGCCGCCATGCCAAAGGTCTGCCTCGCACCCGCCGGCGGGCGCAGCCTGATCCAGCAAACCATTGATCGGCTCAAACCGGTCTGGCCGTCGGCCCGGTGGCTGATCGTCACAAGCCGGGGGCAGGAGGGGCCGATTCGCCGGGCGCTCGCGCGCCGGCCGCCGGTGCCAATCCTCGTGGAGCCCGAGGGCCGCAATACGGCCGCGTGCATCGCGCTGGCCGCGTTCGCGGTCGCCGCCGAGTCTCCGCGGCGGATCATGGCCGCGGTGCCAGCGGACCATTGGATGGGGGATCTTCCGGCGTTTCAGCGCGCGATGCGCGCCGCCATCGAGGCGGCCCGCCGGTATGACGCATTGGTGACGATCGGCATCCGCCCGCGCGCGCCGCTGACCGGCCTCGGCTACATTTGCGCGCGCCAATCGCTCGGGGCGCGCAACGGACGCGGGCCGCGCCTGCTGCGCATCGCACGCTTTATCGAAAAGCCCCGGCGCGCCGTCGCGCAACGGCTGGTGCGGCAGCCCGGCACGTTCTGGAACAGCGGCATGTTCATCGGGCGGGCGGAGGTGTTTCTTGAGCGCCTGACGCAGTGGCTGCCGGAGCATGTCCGGCGGCTCGCACCGCTGGCAGGGGCCTTGCGCCATCGGCAGATGACCCGCTACAGTCTGCGGCGGCTGGCCACCGCCTACCGGCGGCTGAAGCCGATCTCCTTCGATCACGGCGTCATGCAGCATTTGACCGACAGCCTCGTCGTTGACGGTCGCTTCGCCTGGGAGGACTTGGGCAGTTGGGACATGTGGGCACAGCCCGGGCGGCTGGCCTCGCGCGCCGTGCTGATCGACAGCGACAACGTGCGCATCGTCGGCGACCCAGGGCATCTGATCGCCGCCATCGGCATCCGCGATCTGCTGCTGGTGCACACACCCACGGCGACACTGCTGTGCGATCCGGCGCGGGCCCAGGACGTGCGGCATATCGTCGAACGCTTAGCGGCTCATCCGCATTTAGCGGCATACTTATAACAATGAATGCGTATCGCATGTCTGGTTTTGGGTTGGGGGTTGGGGGTTCTGGGCCATGTTGCCCACAGCCCCGAACCCTGAACCCCGAACCTCCCTATACGCTGCGCGCTACGTAATGCGCATTCTGGGGCTTGACGTCGGCCAGCGGCGTATCGGCGTGGCGGTCAGCGACTCCCTCGGCCTGACGGCGCAGGGCCTGACGGTGGTGCAGCGGCGCGCCACAGAGGCGGATGCCGAGGCAATCAGCCGCTTGGCCAAGGAGCAAGACGTCAGCACGGTCGTCGTCGGCTTGCCGCTCACGCTCGAAGGCCGCCGCGGGCCGCAGGCCGATCGCGTCGCCTCGTTTGCCGAGGCCTTGCAACGCGTCTGCGGGTTACCGGTGGTCTGGGTCGATGAACGGTTCACCACTGCGCAGGGCGAACGAGCGCTGCTGGCAGGAGGGGCGTCGCGCAAGCGCCGCAAAGACATCGTCGATCAGGTGGCGGCCCAATTGATTCTCCAGGCGTATCTTGATGCGCACCGACCCGCAGCGTAAGCGGCAGGCGCCCTACCAACTTGAGGCGCTGCATAACGGCGCCGGCCTTGTGCTGCATGAGCAGCCGCACGCGCGCTCCGTCGCCGTCGGGCTGTGGGTGCGCGCCGGCGGACGGTACGAAGCGCCGGAGCAGGCCGGCATCTCCCATTTCGTGGAGCACTTGCTCTTTAAAGGCACGCGCCGCCGCTCCTGCGAAGCCCTCAAGCAGCGGGTGGAGGGGGTGGGCGGCTCGCTCAACGGCTTCACCGCGGAAGAGTTCACGTGCTTCATGGCCAAAGTGCCGTGCCAGCATGCGCGGGGGGCGCTCGATGTGCTGGCCGACATGCTGCTGCACTCGCGCTTCGATGCCCGCGACGTGGAGAAGGAGCGCGAGGTCATCCTCGAAGAGATCCGGATGTACGAGGATGCGCCGGGGCAGATGGTGCATGATCTGTTCAACCAGCTGCTCTGGCCCGGCCACCCGTTGGGGACGGTGCTCTCCGGCAGCCTCGAGACGGTGCGGCGCATCTCGCGCGAAGCGCTGATCGCGTATTGGCGTCGGATGTACCAGCCGCGCAACCTGCTCGTGGCGTGCGTCGGCGCGTTTGAGCGAGCCCCGATGCAGCGCGAGATCCGCCGGCTCGTGGGCGCGTTGAAGGGCCGCGCGCCGTCTCGGTTTCTGCGCGCACCCCGCGCCGGGCGGCTGCCGCAGGTGCGCGTGTGGCAGAAGCCGACGGAGCAGACGCATCTGTGCGTGGGGACGTACGCGGTGCCGCGCACCCACCCGGAGCGCTTCGCGCTGGAGCTGCTGCACGTCATCCTCGGGGCGAACATGTCCTCGCGCCTCTTCCGCGAAGTGCGGGAGCGCCGCGGGCTGGCGTATGAGATCGGCACCTCGATCAAGCGGTTGGAGGATACGGGGGCCTTTCTCATCTCGGCCGGCTGCGATGCCGGCAAGGTCACGCAGACGGTGGAGACGATCTTCCATGAGCTCTCGCGGGTGCGGCGGCAGCCGGTCTCCCGCGCGGAGCTGCGGCGGGCTAAGGACTACTATGCCGGGCAGCTGTGGATGGGCTTGGAAGATCCAATGGACCACATGCTGTGGATGGGCGAGCAGGCGGTGACGGTGGGCCGCGTGGGCCGCCCGGAACTGTTGCTTGAGCATCTCGAGCGCGTCACGCCGGCCGATATCCGACACGTGGCGCGCGGGTTGTTCGAAACATCGAGGATGCGCGTGGCGGTCATGGGCCCGGTGGAGGAGCCGGACGCCTCGCGCCTGCGCACCCTCTGCCGCATCGATTAAATGATGATTCAGGCCAGAACCCTGTCGCTGCAGTTACGGGGCGCACAATGAGCGGACGACGACTGATCATTGCGCCCAGCCTGTTGGCGTGCGACTTCGGCCGCCTCAGCGAAGAAGTCCAGAAGGTCGAGGAGGCCGGCGCCGACTGGTTGCACGTCGATGTCATGGACGGCCACTTCGTGCCGAACCTGACGATGGGGCCCGCGGTGGTGGACGCCATCCGGCGCTGCTCCAAGCTGCCGCTGGATATCCACCTGATGATCGACCACCCCGCGCAGTACGTGCGGCCGTTTCTCGATGCCGGTTCCTCCTCGCTGACTCCGCACGTTGAGGCGGCAGGACTGAAGGCGCCGGGCAGCGTGGAGATGCTGGTCGACGCGGTGCACCGGGCCAAGGCGCGCGCCGGGTTGGCGATCCGCCCCAAGACCGCGGCGGAGGCGCTGAAGCCGTATCTCTCCGTGTTGGACTTGGTGCTGGTCATGACCGTGGAGCCCGGCTTCGGCGGCCAGCAGTTCATCCCGCAGGCGCTGCCGAAAGTCCGGCAGCTGCGGCAGTGGTACCAGGGGGATATCTCTGTTGACGGCGGTATTACCGAGGAGACCGGCGTGCTCTGCCGGCAGGCCGGCGCGAACGTGCTGGTGGCCGGCACGTACGTGTTCAAATCTTCTGCAACGCGTCACACGATTCAGACGCTTCGAGGAGCCTAACGCATGGCGATCAAGTTCGGCACCGAAGGCTGGCGGGCCATCATGGCGGAGCAGTTCACCGCGGACAATGTGCGGATCGTGACACAGGCCATCGCCGAGCATCTGCGGCAGCAGACCCATGTCGCCGCTAAGGCCCCCGGCGCCATCGCGGTAGGGCATGACACCCGGTTTCTGTCGCCCTACTTCGCGCAAGCGGTGGCCGAGGTGCTAGCCGGCAACGGCCTGCCCAGCGTGCTGACTGACCGGGCGCTGCCCACCTGCGCGGTGAGCCGCTACGTCGTCGCCAAGCGGCTGCCCGCCGGCATTATGATCACCGCCAGCCATAACCCGCCCGAGTACAACGGCCTCAAAGTCAAGGAAACCTTCGGCGGGTCGGCCACTTCTGAAACCGTGGCGTCAATTGAACAGCGCATCGGCGCCTCGCCGGTGAAGCGCCTGCCGCTCGATGAGGCCGAAGCGCAAGGGCTGGTGCGCCGCGGCGATTTTCTCTCCACATACCTCGCCGGCATTCGCGCCTTTATCGACCTGAAGGCCATCCACCGCGCCAAGCTGCGGGTGGTGGTTGATTCGATGCACGGTGCCGGCGGCCGCATCATCGAGACGCTCGCCCACGGCGGCGCCTGCCGGGTTGACACCATGCACAGCGAGCCGGATCCCGCCTTCGGCGGGCATGCGCCGGAGCCCATCGCCACGCATCTCTCGCAGCTGATCGCCGCGATGAAGCGTCCTGGGATCGATCTCGGCATCGCCAATGACGGCGATGCCGACCGCCTCGGCGTCATCGGCCCCAAGGGCCGCTGGCTCAATCCCGGCCAGATCATGTGCATCCTGCTGATGCATTTGATAACGCACCGCAAGGCCAAAGGCGCGGTCGTCAAGACCGTCTCCAACACCATGATGATCAACCGGGTGACGGAGTCGCTCGGCCTGCGGCTCATCGAGGTGCCGGTGGGCTTTAAGCTGATCGCGAAACTCATGCAGGAAGAAGACATCCTCATCGGCGGGGAGGAGTCCGGCGGCATCGGGCTGAAGGGCTACTTGCCGGAGCGCGACGGGCTCGTCAACGGGCTGCTGCTGATGGAAGCGCTGGCCGTCCGCAGGCAGAAGCTGCCGGCGGTCATGGACGCGCTGGAGCGGCGCTTCGGCCGCTGGCACTACGGGCGGCAGGATCTGCACCTGAAGATGCCGCAGGTGGAAAGGCTGTTCAAGCGGCTCAAGGAGGCCACACCGGAAGCGCTGGACGGCATGCCGGTCGCCAGCGTGAATACGCTCGATGGCGTCAAGCTCATCGGCCGCGACGAGAGCTGGCTGCTCTTCCGCCGCTCCGGCACCGAGCCGATTGTGCGCATCTACGCCGAAACCCCCCAGGCGGCCCGCCTGCCGAAACTCCTCGACTTTGGCGTCAAACTCACTGTTACTAACTAGCCGAAACACATCGTCAGTTACTAGAGGTTACTAGCGCCAAGCATGAGTGCACTCTGATTGTTACTAGAAGTTGCCAAACCAGCTACAGAGGTAACTACTAGTAGCCACTTTGTAACCCTTAGTAACCGATAGTAACGTTGTGAGTCCACCAGTGGATAGCGAGACAATTCGAAACTTCTGCATCGTCGCACACATTGACCACGGCAAATCCACCCTGGCCGACCGGTTGATCCAAACCACCGGCGCGGTGGAGCAGCGCAAGTTCCGCGAGCAGCTCCTCGATGACATGGACCTGGAGCGCGAGCGCGGGATCACCATCAAGGCGTCGTTTGTTCGGCTGCGCTACCGCGCCCAAGACGGGCAGCTCTACACGCTCAACCTCATCGACACCCCCGGCCATGTCGACTTCTCTTTTGAGGTGACCAAGAGCCTGCAGGCGTGCGACGGCACGATCCTGGTGGTCGACGCGGCGCAAGGGGTGGAGGCGCAGACGGTGGCCAATTACCAGTTGGCGAAAGAGCGCGGCCTGACCATCATTCCGGTCATCAACAAGATCGACCTGCCCAACGCCCAGCCGGAGCGGGTGGCCGAAGAGCTGAGGACACTGCTGCAGCACTCGGCGGTGCGCATCACCGAGGCGAGCGCGAAGGAAGGGCGGGGCATTCCCGAGCTGCTCGAGCGCCTCGTCCATGAAATCCCGCCGCCGCGCGGCGAGGCTGAGGCGCCACTGGCCTGCCTGGTGTTCGATTCCACGTACGATTCGTATAAGGGCGTCATTGTCTTCGTGCGCGTCGTGCAGGGGCTGCTGCGCCCGAAGATGTCCGTCACCCTCATGAGCCACGGCAAACGCTTTGAGATCCAGGAGCTCGGCGTATTGACCCCGCTGCCTGAGCCGGTCACCGAGCTGCGCGCCGGGGAAGTCGGGTTCTTGACCGCCAACATCCGCACGCCGCGTGATGTGACGGCGGGGGATACGGTG
>JACQRD010000041.1 GCA_016206675.1 Candidatus Omnitrophota bacterium | reverse complement strand
GGCATCGATGACCGGATCCTGACCAACGCGATAGATGCGACCGGTGACCTCGAAGTCGAGCCGAGGCTGGCCGAACAGAACCCATCCATTGGCATTGTCCGGGCGGGATGGATGCTCCGCGGCATCTTCCCCCGTGAACAAGCTCATCAGCCCCTGGTCATGGTCGCCAAACGGCCCGTAGCGATGCGCGCGCATCTGCTCGCGAGGAGCGAGCCGCCCGTCCGGCCACGGCCGGATACCCAGACCTCGGTCAGAGTCTGTACTGACCCCGGACGGGCGGCGTGTCGTCTCATCCTGCTGCAAGTGCTGCGCGACTTCCTCAAAGAACAACCTGATGATCTTCTGTGACTGCTCGCTCGTATCGGGCATTGTCACCAACAGCGTTCGGCGCTTTAAGTTGTCCACCCGGTTACGATGCGTTCCCACGATCGCCCGTTGTAGCTGTTGGTCTGCGTAGACTCCGACCGAAGCAGGAGCATGGTGTTCAGCGATGACTTGGATCGTCAGGGTATGGTCGCGGCCTTGGGCGTCATTCTGCTCGCTGATGTGCAGGTCGGTCGGCCCTTCCGTCACCATGACGGGATGGTCCGCCAGCGGGCCGATGGCGCGTGTGGAGCGCTCCAGCGCGTCGGCCACGGCCTCAAGCTGCGCCCGCCAGTCGGGAGTCAGCCGCTCATAGGAGCGGAGCTTCAGCGACTCCACTGGTGCGCGCGAGCGCATTGCACGGCGGATGAGCTCCGCCACCAGTGCCGGCGCGCTCAGCCCGTCACGCAGGGCCGCGATCTCCTCTCGATCGCGCGAATCCAGCATCGGCAACAACCCATCCAGCACAATGTGCAGGCCCTCCCATGTGAGATGGTTCGCTTCATCAAGCCCTCCCAACAGATCCTGAAGCGGAGCATCCCCACGGGCTGCCAGCATGGCACGTTTGTAGCCGTCCACCCCAGGCTGCGTGACGAGGTTGATGTCCCAGACCCATGCCAGTGCCGCCACGGTCTTCTGAGCACCGAAGAAGGCGGCGCTCACGAGGACTGCTTGCGCGGCGGTCTCATCGAGCGCGAATGCCGTCGCAGGAACAGGCGGGATCACCAGGTCGAGCACCTCGTAGCCAAGAGTCCTCGCCTCATCGAGGTAGGCTGCAAACTCATCTGGCTGCCCCTCGATGCGTACATGGATGAATACTCGCCGGCTCTTGTTCGCCAGCACGAGGTTCTCTCGCGCTGGAAGCTCCGACACGAGCGTGACGCCCTTCAAGTCTTTCCCGAGTGATTCTTCAAAGAGCTGCTTGGTGCCGGTGTGCATCGCCTGCAGGCTTGCGGGCCACAGGAAGCTGACCATGTCTCGGCCGCCCTGCGCCAGCTCCGCCAGACGAACACCGGCCGCCAGCCACGGATCTTTCGCCGCGTCCCGATACGCGTGCATGGCACGCGCGACCGCCAGCACGCGCGGGAGCTGATCGTCGACCAAGATCCCCAAGAGCCAGAGGGAGGCCCGGACCCCTGGCGGCATGAAGCGTCCTCCGATGTCCGTGCCGCCGTCGATCTGGATGTCTACCTTTCGATACGCCGCATACTTCGCACCGGTCTGCATGCCTGAGCCAGCGTGCGTCAGGAGAATCACGTGCTGGGTTGGATCCAGCCCGACCTCCTGGCACGCGGCGGTCAGGTAGTCGAAGAACGACTCGGTTTCCACGGTCCTACCGGATTCGCTGACGAAGAGCGCTGTGGTTTGCGCCAGGGCCTGGCGGCGCTCGTCGATCGTCGGATCGGGGCGGCCGGTCAGATTGCGCCAGAAGGCGTCGATGGTCGCGGGATTGGTGGAGTCCATCAGGTTCCAGGAGCGGCCCTGAGCCGTCAGCGCCTCGGTAAACGGCGCGACCTGCAGGTACGTCTTCATGGACAGGCTCGCCCCGCCCATCGCCCCCACCACCAGATGCTGGCGCTGCGCAAGCGGGCCAATGTAATCCTGCAGCTCTCGGGTGAGGATGGCGGGGTCATCGAGGAGCCGTCCGAAGATCTTGAACGCGCCCAGCCGGTCGCGGCCTGCATCCCGGCCGAGGTACGCGAACTTACTCGTGCCAGCCTGAAGGTGCTTCCAAATGGCGCGCAGCTCTGGGCCTCGCCATCCCAGTCGAGCCAGCATCCGCAAGACGAGTGGCCAAGTGTTTACCAGCAGGTGCGCAATGCTCAAGGCGCGAACCGGCCACGTCATGTTCTCCATACCCACCCAAGGCATCAGTAACCCCACGACGCCCTTTGCTGCGGTGAGCCAGAGGACGTAGCGTAAGACCACCCAGTTGCGCTCGCGCACCGCCTGGCGGATGTCCCGGTTGAAGACGTGCAGCACGAGGAACAGCAGCGGGTAGAGCACCCCGACCCAGCCCTCCTGCCCGGGCAGCGCCCAGGTCAGCCCGAGGTAGAGCCCCAAGGTCTCGAGGAGCCAGGCAACCCCGCGGATGTAGGTGCGGTTGGCGAACCATGAGCCGCTACTCGGTCGCTCGATGGTCTTCCGCTGCTCCGGCGTGAGGTCTTCAGCCAGCTGCGCCACTGTGGTCGGCCACGGGTGCGGCAAGTCGATCACCCCATACTTGCTGAGGACTTCGGCGAGCATCACGGTGCCGACCGCGTACATGGCCATCGCCCGCTGACCGGTCGGATCGACATTGAGCATCGAGGGGATCGTACTCACCAAGTGGACCGCCCGGGCCAGTTCGAGCCGCTCCTGCCAGTTCGCGTCGGCTGACAGCAGGCGCATGAGGTCGGGCTGGCGCTCCAGCCAATCCATGAGCTGGTCATCGAAGTCGAGCATCCGTCCCACACCGGGATGCTGACGATTCATCCGCAGCCTCACGCGGGGCAGCCGCTCATCCACGGATATCGTGACATCTGCCTGGATCTGCCGTGCATGGACGAGCGTATAGAGGAAGCTGAAGGCGAACTTGCCCAGATCGTAGACGATGTCGCCGAGGCCGTCGGGCATGCCGGTGGTGCGCATATCCATGAGCCGGACGCGCCCGTCCATGTCGATCAGCATGTTTTCGATGGTAAGGTCCCCGTGGTACCAGGTGACCAACTGCTGCGGTTCTAACTCCTCAAGCCAGGCCGCCTCACGCTCCAGCGCCTCAAGGAGCCGTGGCAGATTGGGATACACGCGGCCGTTGATCACGATGCGCTCCTGCCGCATCAGCTCCTCGAACCAATAGGAGACATTGGCATACTGCGTCCCGCCGATCGTGACGGGATGGCCGCGCAGCATCCGATCATGCGCCGCGCCGGTGTGCTGCTGGGCGCTGGCCAGGCGAGCTCGCATCCGCTCGAGGTAGGCGCGCCGGACATAGCCGCGACGGCCCGGGACCAGGTGAGGGCCGTAGAACTGCTCGGCCAGCGCCGCGAAGATGCGGCTGACGCGCGCCTCGAAGCCGCTCGTGGTGCCGTACGGCCGCTCCAAGAAATACTGGGCAAAGCTGCGGCTGCGTGGGTACAACGGCATGACGTAGTACGCGTAATCCGGCGTGCTCTCAAACGCCAGCACGGAGGGGAAGAGCGCGCGCACCGACGGAGGCAGCTCCCCCTCAACCTCCAGCAGCCGCTTGGCCTGGGCCTCGAGCCAGCGCCGGTCGTTCCCATCGAAGCTGTCTGTCACATCCGAGTACTTAATGAAGAGGCGGTTGCGGTGTTGCCCTGGTTCGCGGAACCGGGCCGTGAAGGTGCGGGTCGCACTCACGCCGGGGTCTTCGGTTTCTCTGAGGTCGGTGAATCGGTCACGCAACACTTTCGGCGGCCTCGCGAGCCGGCCCCAGATATATCGCCATTCATGCTGAAGCTGCCCACTCACCGCCTGCCTCGCCACGAGGTACGCGCCGAACAGCGCGGCCAAGATGGGTGGGATGGCCTCCAACCACGAGCGGCTCATGACAATCGCGCCGCCGACCACGAGGCCTGTCACGATCGCGACCGCAATGAGCGCGGGGCGATCCCACAACGAGAAGCGCGCAGCGGCCTCTCGCGGTCGATGGGTGAATGCGAGCCGCCCAAGCACCCACTGGGTGGCCGGCCATCCCCGCAGGCCAACGACATCTGCCACCGGCGCCTGCGGCGAGCTTGGATCCGCTTCGCCGACCGAAAAACCGCCAAGCCGATTCAGCATGGGGAAGTCCGCTCCGGCGCGATCGCCGCGGTCACCGAACGTCGCGATCTCTTCGTGCGCAATTGCCTCATGCGGGAAGTCCTCCCTCAAGGTGGCGAGGAACCCTTGGAGGCCCAGCCCCTTGCCGCCGCCAGGCGGTTCGATATCCAGGCTATCCGCCGTGCGGGTGACAAGGTAGGGCTCATGACGCGATCGAATCAGATAGCGAATCGCGCGCGCCAGGCTCTCAAGGTGTTCGCGCGACACCTGCCGAAGGGAGATGGTGTACTCCTTCCGGCCAACCGTAGCCGCTGCCAACGTGAGGCTTCGCTGGTACGCCCATTCCTGGACTTGCCGCTCCACCATGCCAACGAAGACTTCATCCTGGGCCGGGATTTGCTTCTTAGGCAAATGCAGCAGGGGGACGATCCGTTGAGGCTTGCTTGCGCGCACGAGGTAGCTGCCATTCTCTGGGAGGAGGTAGAGCAGGCGCAGCAGGCGCTCGCGCTCATCCGCTGACATCCTATCCGCAACCAGGTACGCCGTGACTGCCTCGATCACCGCCGAGGCCTTTGCCCCTTTGCCCTGGCGATCGCCGTGGAGGCTGCGCGCGGTAATGATCCCAACCGGCACGCCGGCCCGCAGCAACTCGATCAGCAGCTCAACCGCTTCGAGCGGCAGATCGCGGCCCGCAACGGTTAAGGTGCCGTCCAGATCGAACAGCGCGGCCTTGTACGTCGGGCGCAGCGCACGCTCGAGCTTGCGCCGCGCAGAACCGAGTGGCAGGCGGTGTGCGGCTTCGCGCGCAATGTGGGTCGTGCTGATATGGCCGCCAGGGCTGATGTAGATGGAGACATCTTCCAGGATGAGGGGCGCGTTGCCTCGCATGCCAAGGGCCGCGCGCGCCTCCGTACTGTCCAGGTTGAAGGCGCCATCCTCGCCGGGATCGCGGCAGGTGATCCGAACCGTGCCCCGCAAAATCGCCCCGGGCAGCCGAACCGCTCCGGCGATATCGAGCTCATCGAGATACAGCGTGCTGGCCTGCCCCAAGGCGGCCATTACGTTCTCGACATTCATGTAATAGGGGTTGTTGCGCAGTGCCGCGCCGAAGACCGGCAGGTGGCCTGGCCGCCGGTTCTCGAGCTGACTGGTCCGCTCGTCCAGATAGAAGTGGTCTGTACTGACGTGTAGCCAATGGTCGAGGGCGTAGGAGAAGAGCTCATCGATCGCGTCGTCCAACTGACTGCCTTGGCCGGAGGCGCCGGCACCGATGAACGATCGCTCAACTTCCTCCGCGCGGTGGCGGGCTGCCTGCACAAGCGCCGACCGCCACGCCATGAATCGCCACCGCCGCCCGGAAATGGGGGCGAGCCAGCCCCAGCGAACGCGGGAGCGTTCCTTCGTCGTGAGGAGAATCAGATCATGCAGGAGGAGCGCCGCGCGCTGCCGCGGGGTCAGGTGATGGAAGGTGAGCGCGTCAAGATAGATGGCATGGCGCACGGCGCCGACGTGAGAGACTTGGAAGGTGCGCCGGTTCCTGAACCACAGGCCAGGCGGCGCGTGGGCTTTCGGATCGATGAGGATAATATTCACCGTCGGCAGCACTTCTGCCATACGGAGCGTGCCCAAGCCATGCGGCAGGATGACGTCGGGATGGTCGTGCAGCAGCGCCAGAGCCTCGCGCAACAGGTGGAGTTCCTGGGGCCTACCTCGCAGCCAGTGGTGCAGGCGGTGGCTCCCTTGCAAGAGCCGGCCTCGGCCTTCACGCTGCGCCTGATCGATCTCGGCATTGACCGCGCGCTCCTCGCGGGATCCAAGATCGCGGCGGTGGTCATCCGTCCGGGCGGCGCGCCAATCGAGGCGCCAGTGCCACAGTGTGAGCATGATCAAGGCCAGGGGCGTGATGGCGGCGTCTCCAGCGTCCAGAAATCCCAGGCCGGTCGTCGCCGCTACCAGCCGCCAGAGGCCGCGCGTCAGCAGGGCGTTGCGATTAAGCAGCCCATGCGGCGCCAGGAACAGCGCAGGCATGAACAGGACCTCCCAGCCCTGAGTGTCAAGCGGCAGGAGCCAGTCTGTCAGGAAGAACGTGAGCGGCGTCTCCGCCCACGCCAGCCAGCGTTGGTAGAACAAGCCGACACGATAGTTGCGGATGCGCAGCTCCGGATCGAGCCACGACGCGCCTTGAGGTAGCGCTTCCTTCACTGAGCCAGAAGAAGACGCCTCGCCCGTGGCTGCCGCATACTGCTTGGCTGCTTTTGGAGCGGGCGCGGTCGGTGCGGGAGGTGGAGCTGTCGTCTCTCGGGACTTGCCGAGCGTGCCCCGCCACCACCACAAGGCCGCTGCTGCCGCAGCACCGGCCAAGACCGTCACACTGACGGACGCCAGCGCGCTGAGCAGCTCCCCGCGGGCTAGCACCTGTGCCACGAACTGCCCCAGCCAGCCGGCGCCAACCGATGCGGTCCCGAGGAAGAGTATCATCCGCGGTGTTGGCGTCAGAATCCCGCGTTGCCCGCCTGTTGGGAAGAGCCCGCCGGAGTCAGGTCCGTTGCCCCTGGGAGGCTTGGCCACCGTGAGGATCACCGCCAGTTGGCGCAGCGTGGCGGCGTCGATGTTGAGGTTGAGGGAGTTGATCAGACGGCGTAACTCATCAGGCGTCTGGCTACGCAGCGCGGCGAAGGAGTCGGCCAGCTGGGGATAGATGCGTGTGTCGGTTAGATAGCCGATGAGCGGCGTGAGGGCAGCTTCGAGGCCGTGCTCGTGGGCGGTGCGGAGGACCTTCTCGCCGAACTGCTGGTCGTCATAATCGTTGTCGGCGGCGAGCAACTTCAGGATGGATTCGCGGATGGAAACGTCGGCGCGCAGGAAGTCCTGCACTTCAAGGAGGGAGATGATGAGCTCTTCCAGCGCCGGCCCGCCCCGGTGAGAGGTATCGTCGGGCCGGGGCGGTGAGCGACCCGCGCGCAGCTCGAGCATCGCGTGCCGCAGCTCATGGGTCAGCTCCACAGTCGCCAATGCGCGGGCGGCCTCCGCCGTCTTCGCATCGCTGAGCGCCTCCAGAAGATCGACATCCAAGGCGATCGTCTTGCCGGACCGCTCAAAGTGGGCCAGGCGGTCATTGCCACGCACCACCTGCAGCGACACTCCGCTCCAGTCGCACGCCTTGCAGATGAGCGAGGTCAAATCGGCGGTCATCGCAGAGAGCAGATCCTTCACCCAGCGGTCTTTCCCGCTCGCCACATCCGTCGCCTGCAGCGCGCCGTCCTTCGTCATCACCCCTTGCCCTACGACCTCGAGCACCCCACCCCGCTTCCGCCGAATCGGCCCGGCGGCAGTTCCCTGGCTGCGGCGCGTGCGGTCCAGCAGCGTCTCCACATCCGCTTCCGGTACAGTGGGAGCTGGAGGTGCTTCACGCTGCTGGGCTGTCCAGCGACCAAGCTCGCGGCGGATCTGCCGCAGGTGCACGCGGGCGTACTTGGGCTCCTTCATCGCGATGTGCGTTTCGATCTTGGTGAAGAGCGCGTCGATGCGGGTGCGCTGCGCCAGCGGCAGCGATGCCTTGGTGCGCTGGTAGCGCCGCCACGCCCTCACGTACGCGCGCTCAACGCGCCACATGCTGACGTGCATGCCGTAGCGCGCGATGGTCCCGGCTGCGATGACTCCGGCCACCGCGACGATCAGGCCGACCAGCACGGTTGTAAACGGCAGGGCCACCAGATACGGGCCGGACTTGAACACCCACAGCGGCGGCATCGGCACGATGAAGACCCACGTCAGCGTGCCGGCGCCCATCACGAGGGAGC
This sequence comes from Candidatus Omnitrophota bacterium, assembly GCA_016206675.1. Lineage (GTDB taxonomy): Bacteria > Omnitrophota > Gorgyraeia > Aquiviventales > Aquiviventaceae > JACQRD01. The sequence goes on along the minus strand of JACQRD010000041.1, from coordinate 4,697 downwards.
GGAAGAACTCCGACGTCAGGCGCAGCTGGCGGCCTAGGGTACGGCTGACCAGATCGTAGTTGCCGTCAGACTCCTCCGCCCGACTCAACTGATGTTCGTACCGCTGCTGCATCGGCACGTACACGCGGCCATAGAACGCCCACAGCCCAACCAGCAGCCCTAAGGCCCCCACCCATGACACCGGCATCGCCATCCCGAAGCGGATGGCGAAGGAGACGGAGGTGGCGATGAGGCCCGCCAGCAGCCATCCGGAAGCTCGGGCGCCGTACTCCCAGGCGCCGAGGCTCATGCCCCACTTCGCGCTGTGCCGGAAGGGCGCGGCCATCAGCGAGAAGGAGAAGATCAGCGTTGGAAACAGCAGCAGCGCGTTGATGGCTTCCAACTGGGCGAGCGAGATCAGGTTCAGCGCGCTGAGCACCGCACCCATCCAGAAGACGGTCCGGATGTTCGCCACGCTTTGATACTCAGGGAATGGCTGCACCTTGTACGCTTCCCGTTCCCTGACGGTGAGTTGGGCCGCTGTCTGCCTGGCCTCTTCCCATTGCGCGCGGGCTTGCGCCCCGCGCCAGAGGGCGGCGCGCACCGCTTCATTGCGCTGCCGTCTGGCGACGTCAAGATCATCTGAGCCGGTCAGGCGGCGTACAACCGCCAGGGCGACCGGACGCGTCCTTTCCCCCTGGCCGAGCAGCACGATGAGATGCCAGAAATCGGCCCGGAGCACCCACCCCCAGCGCACGAACCTATGGCCGCTGCTGGCTACCGTTTGTGCACGGGGACTGGGCCGGGTCGTTTCGCCGGTTTGCAGATTCCGTAGCGGCTGGTGGCTGAAGATGGCGGTGCGTCGGCCGCGAATAGCTTGCCACATCCGCAAACCGTGCTGATGCCGTTCCGCCTCGCCGCCGAGCGTGAAGGCCAGCGCCATGCGGTTGACCTGGCCCAACAGGTGGACGGCGGACTGGATGGAGAAGATCTGCAAGTCATGCCACCGCTCGGCAGCCCAGGCGGTGCTGCCCAGCACCCACCCCTTGCTCTGGATAAAGGCCGGCAGCTTGTGCATCGCCAGCATCTGGTTGTGGAGCATGCCGGGCAGCCACAAGAGCAGCAAGGCGCCGGAGAACGGGGTCAGATCCCACCACACGGCGAAGGGCATGAACGCCACGTTGAAGAAGAAAAAGAAGGTGCCGCTGAAGAAGGTGCCGCTGAAGGCGCGCATCTCCTTGGCGAAGACCGAGAAGGGCCCGAAGGCGGTGATACTCTGCATCGTCAGATCGTGCGCGGCCAGCAGCGCTCCGCCCGCCCACCGGGCGTAGGCGGCAAACCAGGAGATGTGGGAAGCGCGCTCGCGCGTCTTGTGGTGCAGCCCTTCGCCGGTTGAGGAGCGCGGGATCTCGCCAAGGCTGGAATAGGCCGCCGCGGTCTTTTCTCCCGCCTCAAGGTCTTCGCTCGGCCCCCAGGAGTTGGTGGCGAAGATTTTCAGGCCGAAGCGCATGTTCCACAGGGCCAGCGACGTGCCTTTCACGAAGCCCCACAGCTTCCACAAGCCCTGATAGCGCTCGACGTGCTCCAAGATCTCCTGGGCCACCATCCGGGTGGTCACCGGTGCGACCTCGTACTCATGCACTTTGGCGAAGGCCAACTGCAGCTCCTCTTCCAGGATGCGCTGTCCGCTACCCCAGCCGGTCAGCAGGAAGTCACCGGAGGCCCCGCCCATCACCTGGCTTAAGCCCCGCTGGGCCGAGAGGGTATGCCCCTGCTCCACATCGCGCCCGGTACCGGAGATCGGCGCGCTTCCCAGCGCGCTCGACACGCTGCGCTCCTGCACGATGGTGACCAGATGCGGATTGCCGCGTGCCCGATGGATCTTGCGCACCCATGAGGCCAGATCGTTGGCCATCTCCTGGCGGTCCATCATTTCCATCGAGCGCACGTCGGTGAAGAGCCGCCGCGCCTCCGCCGTGACCTCAGGATCGATCATGGCGGTGGCATTGACCGCGCCGGCCTTCCAGGCAAACGGCGTCCAGTCGGCCTTGGAATCCGCCTCGACGCCGAACTGCTCCAGCAGCGCGGCCAGATGCGCCCGCTGGGTCAACTCCGATTCCGTGGCCGGGTTGCGCAGCATCATTTCCGATGGCCGAGGCTGGTTCGGGTTGTACTTGTTCAGAATCAAGAGGAAGCGCAGCTTCCCTGCCAGCCCGGCCTCCTGGGCGGCGATGGCGCGGGCCACCAGATTGTAGCCGGTGTGCAGCGATTCGTTGGTGCCACCCATGGAAAGGAAGAGCTGGTTGCGCAGATGCCATGCGCGTTCAATCATCTCGCGCTGGGCCGGGTCGTGCCGGAGGTAGAGCCGGCCAAGGCTTGGCCGGTCCAGCTGCACTGGATGCCACAGCGTCACCCGGGCGTTCCACTCCGCCTGATGCAGCGCGGTGAACCACTCGTGCAGTTGCCGCTCTTCGCTGCCAGGCCCCAGACCGAGCGCATCCCGGAAGGCATGAATCTCCGGGCTGTCGGCATGGTCGCGCAGGTAGCGCCAGAAGCCGAGCATCTTGTTGGTCGCAAACTGCACCGGATCAGTGACACCCTTCGGCAACGGGTAGAACACGTGCGAGCTGAGGCGGTCGACCGAGGGCAGCGCGATTAACGTCTTCGCCTTGCTGGCCAGCGACCGGCGGCGGTCCCGCTCCTGCACCAGCGGCATCATCACCTGCCGCACGAAACCGATCACGCTCAACGTCCCGATCGCCAGAGCGACCCAGCTGTCAGACTGGAGGGTGAGCGTCTGCGACAACCGCTGCCAGAAGTCGGCCGCCATGCCAAGCAGCTGATTGGAGGTCACCGACACCACACGGTCAACTCCCCACCCCAGGAAGGTGAGATACTCCTCATCCGAGGTAATGCTCGCGAACTTCCAGAACAGGCTGATCGCCGGCTGGGTCAGATGGTGGAGCAGCACCATGCCGGGAATCCCCACCAGTACCCAGCGCAGCGGCTTCGCCCACAGAAAGGCGATCATGCCGGAGAGCACCGTCAGCCCCAGGAAAAGCGAATAGGCCTGCATGAACATGGTGTTGACCAGGCTGGCAAAGCCGAAGAGCAGCTGGGTAGCCCGCATCCACTGGCTGGCGCCGACCACACCCGGCTCCCACAGGGCCAGTGAATGTTGATGGAACCAGGGCCAGACCGCCCCGATGGTCAGCACGCCGGCTCCATAGGAAATGGTGAACAGCGCGCTCCACGAAACAATCGCCGCGAAAATGCTCGCTCCACCTGAAGGGGCCACCAAACTGAAGAAGTAGCGCGCGCTGAGCCAGAAGATGGAGGTCGGGCGCACCTGGTGGGAGATGTTCGGGTCCAACTCGATGGCGCCGATCTTGAAGCGAAAGGGCGCAATCCGGTTGGCGACCAACGGCAGCACTAATCCCATGAGCTCAAGAGCAATCATGCCCTGCACGAACCAGATCAGCCCTAATTTTTCCGGCGCGAAGTCCAGGCGGGCGGCCGGCGTCATGGACTGCATGACCCCCAGCAACCCCACCAAGAAGGCCACCCGGACCAGCCACGAGAGACCGTACAGCCACCGGTCCGGCGAAAGCGCAGCCAACCGCTGATCGACGCTCGCGGCATAGGGCCGCAGCGCGGCGGCCGCGGCACGCGCTGCCGTTGCAGCGCCCTGAGCCGCGCGCAGTGCCAAGGCCGCAACGGGCGACTGTGGGGCGGCCGCCTGCAGCGCCGTCCGCACCCGCTGGAGATCGGCACGCGCTTGCGGCGCCGTGGCCGACACCGCTTGCGCCATGGCCGCCGAGACGCGCCGCCACGGCGTGGGCCGGCCGGTGATCACCTGCGCGGTGCCATGCTGCAGGCGGTAGCGCCGCCAATACGCGGAGGCCCAGCTTGCCGCCACCAGCAATGAGCCTAGGATGCCGACGGCCCACCACCAGCCCGGAGCCGCCAGCAGCGACCAGGCGTACTCGCTCATCGACACCGACGGGGCGATTTCGGTGTGCATGAACCAGCTGCGGAAGGTCAATCCGCCCCACGACGTCACGATGCCGTACGGCAAAAAGCGCGCGAAGATGATCGCCACCCAGTGCGCCGGCCGCATCTCTTCCCGTGACTTGAATGCCTGGTAGCGCGCAGCGAAGCTGTCGAAGAGATCCGGGCTGCTGCCCATTTCATCGAGGAAGTGGCGCATCACCTCCTCAACAGGCAGCTTGGCGGTCTTGCCGTCAGGAAACGTATCGTGCGTGTCGAAGTAGGCCAGATCGATCCGGGTCGGATCCAGCATCTGCGCGCGCGGCCGCACCCCCATCTGCCGCAGCAGCCGCTCAAACTCCGCCTGGTCGCCGCGGGCCATGGCCTTCCTGAGCAGGCCGGCATACTCGGTGAAGTACCGCTCCAGCCGCTCGAAGGTGAGGTTGCTGTCTTCGAAGTCGCGCGTCGCCTCCGAAATTACGCGCTGGCCATCCCGGCGGCGCCACATGGCCCAGCCGATCCAGGTGGTGACGGCGGCCGCCAACGTCACCAGGCCTCCATAGAAGGCAAACAGCACGAAGGCGGCGATGCCGCCGAGCAGCAGCCATCCGAAGTCGAGGGTGATGGTGCGGCGGCGCCCCTCCTTCTGGCCGTCGCGGGCGACTTTGCGTGCAAAGAGGGAGGCCATCATGACGAACTCATCCAACCCGTTGAGCCACGGATCGTCG
>JACQRD010000038.1 GCA_016206675.1 Candidatus Omnitrophota bacterium | reverse complement strand
GCCTGCCCGCCGCGGTGCCGATCCATTCGTATCCGGTGCGCGTGGAAGGGGACACCGTCAAGGTGAACGTCAACGAGGCGGTTCAAAGATCGTAAATGGGTGAATGCGTCGATGTGTAAATGCATCAGATGTCCTAACCCATTCACGCATTCACCCATTCACCCATTCACGGATCTATGATGTTAGACGCGCAGAAGATTCGACATGACTTTCCGATCCTAAGCCGTCAGATCAACGGCAAGCCCCTGACGTATCTCGACAACGCCGCCACCACGCAGAAGCCGCGCCAGGTGCTGGAAGCGCTGACCCGCTATTACAGCCAGTCCAATGCCAACATCCACCGGGGCATCCATACGCTGGCGGAAGAGGCGACGGCGGCCTACGAAGCGGTCAGAGAGCATGCCGCGCGCTTTATTCATGCGCCTTCATCGCGCAGCATCATCTTCACCCGCAACGCCACCGAGGCCACCAACCTCTTCGCCAACGCCTGGGGCCGCGCGAACCTCAAGGCCGGCGACCAGATCCTGCTCTCCGAGATGGAGCACCACTCCAACTTGGTGCCGTGGCAGTTGATCGCCAAAGCCACAGGCGCATCACTGGCGTTTATCCCAATCACCGACGACGGCCGGCTGCGTCTTGAGGAGCTGAGCCGGTGGCTTACACCGCGCACGAAGCTGGTGGCGATCACGCAGATGTCCAACGTGCTCGGCACGATCAATCCAGTGCAGGAGATTGCGGCCCGCGCCCACGCGGTTGGCGCGCTCGTTCTCATCGATGGCGCGCAGAGCGTGCCGCATCTGCCGGTGGATGTGCAGCGGCTGGGCTGCGACGCGCTGGCCTTTTCCGCGCACAAGATGCTCGGGCCCACCGGGGTGGGTGTCTTGTGGGCGCGCGAAACGCTGCTGGAGTCCATGGACCCCTTCTTGGGCGGCGGAGAAATGATCTCCGATGTGCAGCTGACCTCCTCCACGTGGAATGAGATTCCCTGGAAGTTTGAGGCGGGCACGCCGAATATCGCCGACGTCATCGCCTTCGGCGAAGCGCTGGCCTATCTTGAGCGCCTTGGCATGGAACAGGTGCGCGCCCATGAGGTGGAGCTGACCCGCTACGCGCTTGAACAGCTGGGCCGCATCGAGGGCCTGACCCTCTATGGGCCGTCGGATGGCGCCGTTCGCGGCGGGGCCGTCTCCTTCAATCTGGACGGGCTGCACCCGCACGATGTCGGCACGGTGCTGGATGCCGAAGGCGTGGCGGTGCGGGCCGGGCATCACTGCGCCAAGCCCTTGATGCGCCGGCTCGGCGTGGCGGCCACCGCGCGGGCCAGCTTCTACATCTATAACACGAAGGATGAGGTCGACCGGCTGGCGGAGGCGATCCGTGCGGCCCAGGCGTTCTTTGCCAGGCCGGCCCGCGCAGCTGTGAAATGATCCCACCGCCTGCCGGAGGCGGCGTTGTAGGATTTGACTTGATGGCTGTTATAGAGGGTGGTCTGCTGTGAGCCGCCAGGCCAGCGTACTAGCGGATGTAGTCATCGTTCGCTGGCCGTCCGCCTACGGCGGACAGCGGCAGGTGGTAGGATGATCGAACAGCTCGATGAGCTGTATCGGGAAGTGATCCTGGATCACTTCAAGAGCTCGGCGCACAAGGGCGCGCTGCCGAATGCGCCGATTCACGCCGAGGGCAGCAACCCGCTCTGCGGCGATGAGCTCGGTTTCGACATCGCGCTGGCCAACGGGCAGATCGGCCAGGTGCGGTTCCACGGCAAGGGCTGCGCCATCAGCCAGGCGGCCGCCTCCATGCTCGCCGCCCAGCTGGAAGGCAAGACGCTGCCGCAGGCCCGGCGCATCATCGAGACGATGCAGGGGCTGATGCAGGGCCGCAAGCTGGATCCGTCGGTCGATCTGGGCGATCTGGAAGCGCTCTCCGGCGTGCGCAAGTTTCCCGTGCGCGTCAAATGCGCGGCGTTGTCGTGGAATATCGTTGAGCAAGGATTGCAGTCATACAAGGGGCAGAAACAGGAGGCCGGAAGCTAGAAGCTGGAAACTGCATCGAGGCGTTTTCCAGCCTCCAGCTTCTTGCTTCTCGCTTCAACGTGCGTTGGGGTGGCTCATGGCGCTTACCGAAGAGCACATCATGCAGGCGATCAAGCCGATTGAGGATCCCGAGCTGCACCTGGGCATCGTCGAGCTGGGCCTCATCTACGGCGTGGACATCAATCCGCAGCCGGAGGGCGATGACGTCAAGCTCACGATGACCTTCACCTCGCCCTTCTGCCCCTACGGGCCGCAGCTGAGGGCGTCCGTCCAGCGCGCCATCGCGATCCTGCCCGGCGTGCGCAACGCCGTCGTCAACATCGTCTTCACCCCGCCGTGGGATCCTCACACCATGGCCTCCGAAGACTGCAAGCTAGCACTGGGCCTCGGCGGCTGGGATGAAGACGGGCCGGAAGCCGGCGGCCCCCCCGAAAGCGAACGGTAAACCCCACCGAGTATGATAGGAATCATAGACCTCCTCCGCTTGTCATCCTAAAGTGATTTCAGAGCCCACCAGGAGATTTCGATGGGGCGTACGCCAACGCCACGCTTCTCATCATCAGGAGGCCGGAATGATCAACCGGATAGCCGGGTATGGGACGGACGCCGGGGCGCCCTTAATGACGACCCTGGGCATTGTCAGCGGAGAGATCCTGACCGATTTGGAGCAGCATGGCCCGGCCACCCTCCGCTACTTGATTCGCGAGCTGAACTGGCCGGTGCCGGTCGTCATGATGGCGGTCGGCGCGTTAATCCGCGAGGGCCTAATTCAGGCGCGACAGCATGAGCTGGAGATCTTGATTGAGCTGCGGCGGGAATGGGCGCCGCTGCAGGCAGGAGAAGCGCGGTGGGCCGATTGACGGGGGAGCAGGCGTCCGAGAGCAAGAAGGTGCGGCTGCGGCGGCTACCGGTGCCGGTCGCTGCGCCAGAGAAACGGCCACCCAACAGCGCGCGGCAACCGGGCACGCTATGGCAGCGGAAGATGCGCACGCTCGCCCTGCGGCGGCCGAAGGGCCGCACACGGCGCCACAGCGGCGGCGCGCCAATGAAGCGGGGCTGACGCAAGAGAGCAGGAGGCCAGCGATGCGGGTGCGGGAGCTGATGACGGGCAAGCCGGCGGCGTGCGTGCCGAGCGACAGCTGCGCGGTGGTCGGCGAGATTATGGGGCAATGGAAGTGCGGCTTCGTGCCGATCGTCGAGAATTACGACACCAAGCGCGTCATTGGCGTCGTGACGGACCGCGATCTGCTGCTGCAGCTCGTTGGCACTGACCGAGCCCCCAGTCAGCTGCCGGTGGGCCAGTGCATGACGCGGGCCGTCAAATCGGTGAGCCCCGACACGGAGTTGGAGGAGGCCGCCAAGATGATGGAAGAGGCGGCAGTGCACCGCCTGCCGGTGGTGGAGGAGGGCAGGCTGGTGGGCGTCTTGTCGATCAAGGATATTGCGTTAGCCGCACGAAAACAATGGGCGCATGCCGGGCCGCATGTGGCGGAACGGCAGCTGACCGAAATCCTCGAGGCGATTGCCGCAGCACGGTGAAAGGAGGTGAGACGGATGGCAGCAGTGCGATTGGGCCGCAGGCGCGCGCGCACCGGCATGGCACCACGGTTCGTGATGGATCCCGCCGAGGTGGCGTGCGTGGCATATGAGCTCTACCAGCAGCGCGGGTGCCAGGATGGGCATGACCTCGACGATTGGCTGAAAGCCGAGGAGATTGTACGCCGCAGGCGTGCGGAAGGCAACGGAAGCGACAGACGCTTCTGATCGTACAGAGGAGGATGCGGCTGGCAGCGCAATGGCGCATTCCTTGGGCGTTACGGGGGCGCTGATCGCCTACCTCGCCGTCGGAGGGTGCGCGGGGTGGATGCTTCAGCCGGCTTCGCGCCCAGGCAGCCGCCTTCTTGCCGCGTCGCCGGAGGCCTTGTGGTCCACGCTCCGGGCGGCGCTTGCCTCGGAAGGCTACGCCATCCGGTTGGCGGATGAGGCCCGCGGAGTGCTGATCGCGCAGCGCGACTACTCAGCTGACGCCCTGCCGGTCTACGCGGCCGATCCGATTGCCCGTCTCAACCCGTACTGGTGGAGCCTGAACGCAACACTCATCGTGCAGGTGGCCGCCGCGGACGGCGGCAAGACCCGCATGTCGGTGAACACCCGGCTCGCCGGCCGCGAAGACCCCGCGGCACTCTCCGCGACGCGGCGCGCCCCGTGGATCATTCCGCTGCGCTCCAACGGCACGCTGGAGCGACAACTGCTCAAGCGGCTGGAGGCAGCCGCCAGCCTCCCTGATCTGGATCATACACAGCCCTCCGCAATCAGGTAGACTAGACGTGGGTCAGGAAGTGGAGATCCTCAGCCGCCCGCGCAGACGGGTGCCCCAGCCGGGGAGTTGTGGCCAGGGGATGATCGAGGAGCGTTCCGGGGCCCACGAGGGGAAGGAGGTTTGGATGACCCTCGCTGCACGAAGGACCCCTGGGTCCGCCGAGTAAGCGAAGACGGCACGACGGCGGACTCAGGGGTTCTGTTATTCGAAGAAGCGGCGCTCGGCCGCGAGAGGCCTGGCGCGGAGAATTTACTTGCGCTTCTCCATGGCCAGGAGTAGCCTGGGCATAACCGTGAACACCTCTACCTTCGTGACGCTCGCAATACCTGGAAGCTGCAATGGAGTTGCACCACACACTCCAGAGCACGTGGGAGTTCTCTCCTCGTAGGTCCGCTGTACCCGCCAGCTCGTTTCCTCTCCACCGCACGACATCGGACGCAAGACCCGTACGTGGCTTGAGCGCCGACACTTCCGCGCCTACGTGATTGCCGCGGCAGCTGTGCTCGATGACCGGGAGCGCGCGCTGAACCGGAGGGCCTCATGACCGCCACCAGCGTTTCTCAAGAGCACCGGCAGGGCATGCGCCAGCGGCTCAGGGTGTTGGAGGAAGAGCTGCATGCCGGCAGCGTGCCGGTCAACCGAGTCGCCCATCACCTCGCCGCCGTCATCGCGGAACTGGAAGGCGACCTGGCGCGCGAAGAGCCGGCCCCTGATCCGGCTACAGCAGAGCCGGCGCCGGTACGGCCGCCGCGGATATGGCCCACCGGCCTCGCGCTGGCCGCGGTGGCGACGGCGATCGGCGTGCTGGCCTTTCCGGTGAGCGATCGCAGCGGCAAGCCGGCCGGCGCCGGCGAGGCCGCCGATGGGCCGGGCATTCTGCAGGAGCGGGCCTGGCCTGCCGCGGCGCTTCGGATGCTGCAGGATCTGACGATCCAATCGAACGGCCGGTTTGAATCCATGGACCAGTTTTCGCGCCAGACGCTGTTGTTCGTCACGGGAACGGAGCGGTTTGGCGGGCGGGATCCGGTGCAAACGGTGCTCTCGATGGTCGCGAACCCGCAACGATGGCGCAAGGTTCCGATCATTCTCGTTGAGTCGTCAGCCGCCACCGCGCTCGGCCTGGTCGACGACACACGGCGCGCCTCATGGTCCGAGCTCATGGGGGGCGATCGCCTGCCAAGGCGGGTGCTGGCCGCGGCTCGAAAACAAGCACACCGCAGGTCTCTGACGCCGGCGGAGCGGGAGGTGTTGGTCATCGCTGCGCGCTGCATGCTACTTGAAGACTTGTTCGAGCAGCATCTGTATTTGGTGTCGCCGGCTTCGCAGCAGCCGTCCTTCGACTCGCTTCGCTCGCTCAGGACGGTCCCGAGCGAGGCTGAAGGCCGAGTCGAGGGACCGCACGCGTGGGCGCCGATCCTGGCCCCGGATGATTATCCGGCGGAGCAGCAGATCGGTGTGAAACGGTCGTGGTCAACCCTGCTGACGGCATTGCGCCGGGGGAATCCGGAGAGGATTACGGAAGCGGCAGCGCGGATGCGGCTGCTGCTGCACAATCTGCGCCAGCCGATGCAGCTCAGCAACTCTCCACAGGCGCTCACGTTCTTTAGAGACTAGCCGCCGGCGATCAGGGCTTTCAACAGATCGGTTTCGGTCACGATCCCTGCCAATCCGTGGCGGGCGTCAGTGATCATCCCCAGCACCACGCCTTCCTTCGACCTTCATCGACGCTCTCCGTAGCTGTGCTACAATACTGCCACCATGGGCAGGGTCATGGAACATCATAGTAAGTCTCAGGACACGATGCGCACCCGGATTCGCGAGGCGGTTTTCGGCACGCAGGACGGCCTCATCTCCACCCTGGGGGCGCTGACCGGTATCGCCGCCGGCACGCAGGATCCCGGGGCGGTGGTGATCGCCGGTTTCGTGATTATCGCCGTCGAGTCGCTCTCCATGGCCGCCGGCTCCTACCTTTCTTCGAAATCGCAGCGCGAATATCTGGAGCGGTTGCTCAAGGAAGAAGAGGAAGAAATCCGCGACGAGCCGGAGAAGGAGCGGCAGGAGATCTGGGAGATGTACCGCGCGCGCGGCTACGAGGACCGCGAGATCGAAATCATCGCCAACCGCCTCATGAGCAACCCCAAGCTGCTGCTCGAGGATATGGCCCACAAGGAGCTGGGCATCGCCCCCGACACGCTGGAAGAGCCGGCCGGCAATGCCTTCGTGATGGGAGCCGCCTACGTCATCGGCGGTTCGGTGCCGATTGTGCCGTACCTGCTGCTGCCGCTGCACGAGGCGATGCTGGTGTCCATCGTCAGCACGCTGCTGGGGCTGTTTCTCTTCGGCGGCCTGAAGGGGCGCATCGTCAAGCAAACGTGGTGGAAGAGCGGGCTGGAGATGCTCAGCGTGGCTGGCGTCGCCGCGCTGGTCGGCTTCTTCATCGGCCGCGCCGCCGACCGGTGGATAGCGCAATAAGATGGACCATTTTCTCTCACGGATCGAGATGTTCAAACGGTTGACGCCGGCGCAGCGGCAGCACCTCGCCGGCCTCTCGCGCGAGAAGCGCTACGCCAAAGGCGAGACGATCTTCCGCGAGGGTGAGCCGGCCGAAGCGGTGTGCGTCGTGAAAGAGGGCCGCGTGCACCTGATGAAGTTCCTGGAAAGCGGCCAAACCTCCACCACCTGCGTGATGACCCCCGGCGAGCCCTTTTGCTGCTTGCCCGCCCTGGACCGCAAGCCGTATCCCGTCGACGCCGTGGCGGCCGTTGATTCCGTCGTGGTGCGGATTCCGACCAGCGCGTTCCATGAAATGCTCCAGCAGAACCCGTCATTTCTGGAGGACTCCCTGTGCCTATTTTGCGACCGGCTGCGGGCGGTGGAGCATCGCAGCTGCACCATGCATGAGCCGGTTGAGCGCCGCCTGGCACAGACGCTGCTCGAATTGTCCAAGAAGTTCGGTACCACGATTCCGTTGACGAAGCATGAACTCGCCGAGATGGCCGATACGACGGTGGAGACGACCATCCGCGTGCTGAGCCACCTCAAGAAAGCGGGCATCGTGAAATCCTCCCGCGGCTCCACCACCATCGCCAAGCCCGACCGCCTCAAAACCCTCGCTCAGCACAGAAGCACAGAATACTAGTTGATATCGGGCTCCACAGAATCACAGAGTGGAGGCAATTGTCCTCTGTGGTTCTGTGAAGTTTTTTCTGTGCTTCTGTGATGCGGGTCATAGAGGCGTTCCCGGCCATGGCCTATCGTAAGGTTATGGTTGAGCCGGCGATTGCCCAACAGGTCCCCCTGCTGCGCTCCCTCTCGCCGAGGCGGCGGCGGGCGTTGTTGGCGGGCGCCCAGCTCGAGTGGTACCACAAAGGCGATGTCCTCTTCCGCCAAGGCGAGGCGGCCAGATGGGTGTGGTTCGTGATGGAGGGATGGGTGCATTTGACCCGCATGCCCGAGCGCACACCGGAGGGCGCCGAGGGCGTGGTGATTTTCACCATCACGCCGGAGGAGGTTCTCTGCGGCATTTCAGCGCTGCTGGAGGGCGGGGTCTACCAGGTTAGTGGCATCGCCGGCACCGACTGCACGGCGCTGCGCATCACGGGCCAGGAGCTGGCCAAGGCCGTGCGGCAGGAAGCGGAGTTCGCCTACCAGACGCTGCGGCTCTACGCCCGGCGCCAGCAGCACATCGCCCAGCAATACGGAGCTATGGCCGAGCCGGTCTCCCGGCGCCTCATCCGCGCCATCCTACGGCTGGAGCACCAGTTCGGCAGTACCCTGCCGGTGACCCACCGCGAACTCGCGCAAATGGCATGGACGACGACGGAAAGCGCCATCCGCACGATCCGGCACTTCAAGCAGCGGGGGCTGCTCTCCGGCGGCAGGGGCCTGCTGCGCATCGACCGGCCTGGAGCGCTTCAGCAGATGCTGCGCGAGGCCAACGGCCATCAGGAGGTGCGGCCATGAACGCGCAGGCGAATCCGGCGGGTACGCCAGGCGGTGGCGGATGGCCCATTTTTCTCGCCGATGACGGTGAGCATCGGCCTGGCGGTCTGCCCCGATGACGGCCGGTCGCCCGAAGCGCTCTCGCAGCGCGCCGATGTATAATGGGGGTCCTAGACCTGCGGTGGCCGTTGCGCTATCGTAAGGGCACCAACGCGAGGAGGCTGCGATGACCGCCATCGAACGGCTCAAGCGGGACCACCGGGTGTTCCGGTCGAAACTTGGCGTGCTGGAAGCCATTTTAAAGATGGAAGGGGATAATTGGTTTGTGTTGCGCGAGCTGTGCTTCACGCTCTCGCGCCAGCTGCGCGACCACATCCAGCGGGAGGATGACCTGGTAGCCGCCTGCCGCGAGGCCATGATCCCACCACCTGCTGGCGGCAGCGGAACGCTGCCGAACCCGCGAAGCGGGTCGGCCTCCGGCCTTCCAGCAGGTGGTGGGATGAATCCCAAAGTGCTGGCCGAGGTGGTCGTAGAGCATCACGACGAGCCGGAGCATTTGCGCACGATCAACCGGCTCTTCGTCTCTGAGCACGGTCATACGCTCGAGCGGATCAGACCGGTCCTCCACGAGGTGATCCAGGGGTTGCGCCGCCACATGGCGGAGGAGGAGCGGGAGCTGTTTCCGATCATCGAGCGGACGCTAGCGGCCAAGGAATCCCAAGCAACAGCGGCGCAGCCTGCCGGGGTGGTGGATGAGGGGATGACCGTCAACCGCATCCTGCACGACTATCCGGCCACCCGCAGCACCTTGGAGAGCCTCTTCGTGAACATCCCCGCGGAAGGCTGCGAATGCCTCGATGAAGTCGCCTTCCGCCACGGCATGGAGCCGCAGGAGCTCCTCAAGACGCTGGAAGAGGTCATCGGCTCGTGCGGCTGTCGCGACAAAGAGGAGACCGTCCACCAGGCACGGACCCGCGAACTCTAAATGCCCCGCCGGTTCCGGTGGGCCGCCCTGCTCTGGACGGCCGCGGTGGCGTGGGCTGCCGGCGCGACGGCTGCCGACTCGCCGAAGCTTCCCGCCACTACGAAGTTTCTCTTCACGGAAGACACCTACCTCACGGTCATCGACCGCTCCGGACCCGGCAGCGGTGTGGCGAATTTGCCCACCGACTACGACATCTCCCTCCTTGAGATGAGCTGGGGCGGCAAACAAGCGCTCTTCAACGGCTCCGGCGTCACTACGAATACCAGCTATCCGCTGCCGGAGGGCGCAGCCATCACCACGAATGACCAGCTGGGCTTCTCCGCCGAGCTGCCGGGTGAAGTGAAAGCCGGCCTGCTATGGGGGCTCTATGCCGCCGGCGGCAACCGCGCGGTGGGGCGCACCTTCGGCGCGCAGCTGCCATGGGATAACGTGGAGCGCTCGGATGAGCGCGCGCTGCCGCCGCACGTCGAGAGCGAACTGGCGCGGGCCTGGATCAAGGACAACGCCGGCCCGCTGACCTACGAGGTCACCGGTGGCAACCTTGAGGCGCTGGAACTGACCCGCGCGGAGTGGAACTTCCTCAACCTCGGCAGCCTGCTGTGGCGCCCGCCCGTGACGACGGCCAGCATCTACGGCAAAGGCGACCGCCGCTACCAACCGGGGCGCCATCCGCTGCGCGGGGTGGACGCCGTCGCCTCCTTCGAGTACACCGATGACAAGCGGCTGCGCGCCGAGCTCTTCGGCGGACGCGCCAAGCCGACCCCAGTGCAGGAGATCGACCGCGATGCCATCGGTGCTCGCCTCAGCGCGGATGTGCTCGAGGGCAACGTAGGGCTGACCTACGTCGGATCGGCCGGTGAGCGCAACCCCTCCATCACGGATGAGCGGCAAACGCTCTGGGCACTGGATGGTTCCTACCGCCTCTGCGCGGCCGCGGCCCTCTACGGGGCCTGGGCGCACACCGGCTACCGGCGCGGCACGCGGCTTGGCGGCAACGCCTGGGTCGGCGGCCTGCGGCTGGCGGGCCCCCGCAAGATCGAATGGCGAGGCCAGTGGCAGTACATCGGGGAAAACTACGACCTGATGGCATACCGCAAGATCGAACACTACCCCAGTAACCTCCATGGGTTGCACACGAGCCTGTCGATCCCCGTGGGCGATGGGGCGGTGAAGGGTTTGCTCTACCGCCTCCATCAGATCGACACGAACACGCGCCCCGGCGACGCCATCTTCGGCGACTCCTACTTTCCGGCGCTGGCTGAGTCTGAGCGCGGCGACCTCACCGCCTATCGCCTCGGCGTGGACTACGACCTGGGCAAGCGACAGGATGGATGGCCGAAGCTGATCGCCTACGTTGAGCAGGCCCATTTCCAGAAGGACGCCCCCGACGCCGCCAATAACGACATCGACAAGTACGTCACGGCCTGGAACTTGGCCGTCGCCCAGCCGCTGCCCGTTGCAGGGCTGACCCTCGAAGGCAGCTGGCGGCTGGTCACCGCCGCCGGGCGCTGGCAGGCGATGCGCTTCCACCACCGGCAGATCCTGCCGGAAGTCGCGCTGACCTACCGCATCATGGAGCAGGGCAAGGAGAAGTTCCGCGCCGTCGCGCTGTACCATTATTACGACTTCCTCGACAGCATCGCGGCTTCATCCGGCAACAACAACTACCAAGCCAATCAGATGACCGTTGAAGTGTCATGGACGTTTTAAGCAAGGAGGGCGCAGTGAACAGGAGCATCGGGATTGCAAGTGTCGTCGTGGCGGTGCTGCTTGCCGGCAGCGTTGCGGCGCAAGCCAAGGGGAAAGGCAAGGCGCTGCCGGTGGAGAAGGCCACGCTGACCTTTGCGCCGGAGGTGCCGCCGCCGATTGCGCGCCGCAAACCGGCCCTCGTCAAAGCCACGTTCGACTCCGCGGTCAAGCGGATGGAGATCACCCAGGGTGTCACCTATGAGTTCTGGACCTTCAATGGCCGTGTGCCCGGCCCGATGATCCGCGCGCGGGTGGGCGACACCCTGGAAATCCACGTCACCAACACCGACGCCAGCGGCATGCCGCACAACGTCGACTTCCACGCCGTCACCGGCCCGGGCGGCGGGGCGAAAGTCACCACCGTGGTGCAGGGGGAGGAGCGTGTGGCCTGGTTTAAGCTGCTGCATCCAGGGCTGTTCGTCTACCACTGTGCTGCGCCGCCGGTGATGGACCACATCGCCAACGGCATGTACGGCTTGATCCTCGTGGAGCCGGAGAAGGGGTTGCCCAAGGTCGACCGAGAGTACTACGTTTTCCAGAGCGACTTCTACACCAAGGATGCCGCGGAGGATACCACCCACCTGGAATTTTCGCATGAACATGGCGCCGCCGAGCATCCGCGCTTTGTGGTCTTCAATGGCAAGGCCGGCTCCCTGGTGGGTGACGGGGCGCTGAAGGCGAAGACCGGCGAGAAGGTACGCCTCTTCTTCGGCAACGGCGGCCCCAACCTGATCTCCTCGTTCCACGTCATCGGCGAGATTTTCGACAACGTCTACCGCGAGGCTGACCTGGTCAGCCCACCCGCCCACAGCGTGCAGACCACGCTCGTGCCGCCCGGCGGGGCAACCGTCGTGGACTTTGGCGTGGAGGTGCCGGGCGACTACACGCTGGTCGACCATGCCATCTTCCGCATCGAGAAGGGGGCGGTGGGCTTCCTCAACGTGGAGGGCGAGCCGCGCCACGACATCTACGTCTCGCAGGATGAGGCTGCCACCTGCGAGGGCTGTTTGGTGCATCCGTGAGGAAGAACGCGCTAGTCCGGTAATGTTGTTCGTGTGTCGGTGACGTAACCGACAGCCGGTCAATCAGTTCCATCTCTTTCGTTGAATCTTCTTCACACCGGCGGCCTTCCACAGTACAATAGAGCCCTTCCCGATGGTCGTCGTCGAGATACCTTCCAATTCCAACTGCGACCCGGTGGACCTTCGCGTCTTCCATGATGTGGACGCCCGCCGGGTGGTGCGGCAGGTCTGCCTCCAGCGGGTAGCCGAGCCGCCGGCCTGGTATGACTTAACCGGCTGGACGCTCGGCAACCGCCCCTGCCCGGCCGTGGCCTGCCGGGTGGATGACTCCGGCGAAGGCCAGGCGGTGCTGGTCATCGGCGGGGAAGCCGGCCTGCGCCTGCGCCCGGCCGGCTCCGACAGCCCGTGGAGCCTTGAGGACCCCAGCCAGTGGGGGGCGGGCTTCCTGCTGATGGCGGATGAAGCCGGTGTCTTGATCTTCGATGAGATCGCCCATGGCTGAGAACTTGGCTGAGAAGCGGCTGGAAGAGTTCCTGCGCGAGGCCCCCGAGGCCAGCCAGAAGGAGATCGCCGAGTTCAAGACGCTGGTGGAGCAGTACTTCACCGGTGCTTTGACCCCCGATGAGTTCAAGGCCCGCCGCCTGCACATGGGCACCTATGGCATCCGCAACACCAAAGACATCCACATGATGCGCATCAAGATCCCCGCCGGCAAGATGACCCCGGAGCAGTTGGAGGTCCTCGCCGACGTGGCGGATGAATTCTCCAAAGGTATCGGCCACTGGACCACCCGGCAGGATATGCAGCTCTACTGGATCCCGACTCAGAGCGTGCCGGGGGTGATGGCGAAGACCGCGGCCGCCGGCCTCACCACCCGCGAAGCCTGCGGCAACAGCATCCGCAACGTGACCGCCTGTCCATTTGCGGGGGTCAGCCCCACCGAACTCTTCGACGTCACCAAGCACGCCGAGGCGGTGACGAGGCACTTTTTGCGCAACACGGTCAGCCAGAAGCTGCCGCGCAAATTCAAGATCGCCTTCGAAGGCTGTCCGCAGGACCACGCCCGCACCGCTATCCACGACATCGGGGCGGTGGCGGCGATCAAGGAGGAGGGTGGCAAGAAGATTCTGGGCTTTCGCGTCTATGTCGGCGGGGGTTTGGGGGCGGCGCCGATGCAGGCCATCCTGCTGGAGCCGTTTACGCCGGCTGAAGAGATGCTGCGCACCTTTGAAGCGTGCGTGCGCATCCACGACCGGCTCGGCAACCGCAAGAACAAGGCCCAGGCGCGCATCAAGTTCGTGGTCAAAACCTTAGGCCCGGAGACCTTCCGCAAGGAAGTCTTCGCCGAGCGCGAGAAGCTGCCGAAGTACGCCTATCCTGACATGCACGTCACGGAGACGGACGAAAAGCCGGGCAAGCCAGCGGCGGATATCAAGCCCTCAGCCCCGGCGAATGGCACCTTCAAACGCTGGATGTTCACCAACGTGATCGGCCAGAAGCAAACCGGTTTCTCGACGGTGACGGTCCGCCTGCGGCTGGGCGACCAAACCTCGAAGCAGATGCGGGAGATGGCGAAGATCCAGCGCCGCTACGGCATCCTTGCGCGCGTGGTCATTTCGCAGAACATCATGCTGCGCTGGGTGCGCAACGAGCACCTGCAAGCCCTCTTTGCGGAGCTTGAGCCGCTGGGCATGGCCGAAACCGAGGCGGAGAAGCTCTGGGATGTGACCTCATGCCCCGGGGCGGAGACATGCCAGCTGGGCATTTCCGCCTCGCGCGGCTTGTCGCGGGCCATGGAAGCGCGCTTTAAGGAAGCGCAGCTGATCGGCGAGGACGTCGAAAACGTCCACATCAAGGTCAGCGGCTGCCCGAATTCCTGCGGCCAGCACCACATCGCCGATATCGGCTTCTTCGGAGGCGCCAAGAAGGTGGGCGAGCATCTGGCCCCGCATTTTCAGTTGATGGTGGGCGGCATGACCGCGGAGGGCAAGGCGATCTTCGGCCAGCCGGTGGT
The DNA here is from genome assembly GCA_016206675.1 of Candidatus Omnitrophota bacterium. Taxonomy (GTDB): domain Bacteria; phylum Omnitrophota; class Gorgyraeia; order Aquiviventales; family Aquiviventaceae; genus JACQRD01. Next base: position 8,825 of record JACQRD010000038.1, on the reverse strand, counting down.
GAAGCTGCCGGCGAAGCGCATCCCGGATGCGGTCGTGCAGATGCTGACCCTCTACCGCAAGGACCGCACCTCCCCGAAAGAATCCTTCCGCGATTTCAGCAATCGTGTGGGCATCGCCTATTGGAAGACGGCGATGGAGCCCTTCACGACGCTGCCCGCCTACGAGCAAACGCCTGAGGCCTACCGCGACTGGGGCGCTGATGTTGAGTTCAGCCTCAGCGGCATGGGCCCCGGCGAGTGCGCCGCGTAATTATAGATCACAGGTTCGAGTTCTTTCCGGGGAGTTTATTCAAGCACAACGGCGGTCTCGGGTTATGAGGCCGCCGTTGTCGTTTCCGTTGATATGTTAACTAGTTCGGCATAGGATCCTAGCAACCGATAGAGGCGAACCCACTACAGGAGAGACTGCATGCAGGAAAGGTTGAATGCGCGCATTTTTGGAGTCGCTATGCTCGCAATGCTTCTGTTGCTCTCAAATGTTTGCGTCTCTGCGATAGAAGGGGAATCCCGAAACACACCCGAAGAACTTATTGAGCGATTCAGGGCAGCCCAAGCAAAGGGAAGTCAACAGTTAGAGCAGGATGAACAAGTGCTGCGCGAATTAGTGAAGCAGAATCCTTCGGCTCACAAGGTGCGCGCTCTGCTCGCGCAGAGTTGCAGCACCAAACGAGATTTTGAGTGCGCTGTCACAGAAATGGAAGAGGCTGTAAAGCTGGCACCGCAGGAAAGCACATATTGGCATTACCTGGGAGGCCAGTATTGTGCAACCGGGCAGCCTGGAAAGGCCGCGGCCGCCTACGAAAAAGCCCTGGAAAATGCACAGCAGCGTGATAGCCGTGACCGAGCCGAAATTGCATTGTCCGTTCGAAGGGCCAACCTCTTAAAGTCCCTGATCGATCCCTCCCGAATAAAGGGGGCACAACTCGGTGACAAGCCGTTTGATGCCACGTGGGCGAGGCATAACACGGGCTTCGGACGCCTTGACTTTCCTAACCACAGTTCGGATGAGCTTGCGGCAATGAAGCAACAGCTTTCAGCCCTAATTAAGGACGTTGAGGGGTCGGTGAGTTTTATTCAGGAAGGCCAATTATTGCGTGGCGCAGACTCTCAGGCCGAATATCTCGGATGCGCATATGATCGCTGGTTCGTAGTGGGGATGCATCAGGAAGGGAAGAAGCAGGAAGGCTGTTTTCTCCGACAGGCCGTGGTAATTAGTGGGGAGATTCTCGACGATGGGACAATCCAAGGAAAAGAGTTGATGGAAACAACCACCGATCAGCCGGAAAAGTGCCCGAAAGCAGTCGGGACTGCGGAAACCCTCTTTACTGCTGCAAAATCCAAGAAGACATCACATTAACCCTGCGCCGCTCGGGGGTGCCTAGCGCTCTGGAAAATAGGAATCCGGGGACATGACGTAATTCGCAGCGCCGGGGAGGGCCTGCCCGCCGAAGCCGGCAGGCGAAGGCGTGGGCGCCGCGGTTGTTTCTAGAGGCCCAGAGGGGTAGCATACTGCCCCATGGGAAACGTGAAACCCGGCGAGAGGTGCTCCATCCCGCGAGCGGGGTGGTGTGTCGCGTGGGCGCTCGCGCTGACTGGCAGTGTCAACGTGGCACCGGCGCAATCGGCGGACCCGTTTGCGAACTGGTTGGATGGCGCGGAGGGCTTTGAGCGCGCCATGGACCGGCGCCGGGGCACCAGCGACGCCGTGCTGCTGTATTTCTACACGGATTGGTGCCCGCACTGCCGGCGCTTTGACCAGCAGGTCGCCGCGTCGCGCGAGGTGGGCGAGTATGTGCGCCACGCGATCGCCGTCCGCATCAACCCGGAGCACGGAACCCGCGAGAAGGCGCTGGCGGAGCGTCACGGCGTCACGGGCTACCCCACCCTGCTCGTTCTGCCTCCCGGCATGGAGCAGACCCAAAACGTGACCGCCTACCGCGGCTCGCCCCAGGAGTTCGTTGAAGCCTGTGAAGCCGCGGGCAGCAAGCGCGCGGTCAAGAAGTCCCTCTCCGCTGCGCAGCCGACCTCATCAGTCGCCACCCGGCCAAAGCCGGCGCCCAACCCACCACCACAGAAAGCACAAGCCACTCCGAAGCCGCCGGCCAGTCCGGCGAAGAACACCGTCTACCTAAAGAACGGCAATGTCATGGAAGGGACCGTGCAGGCGGTAAATGAGCAGGGGTTCGTGCTGGAGGTGGAGGGCATTGGTCGCTTGACGCTCAGCCGTGCCGAGGTAGTCTCTGTGGACGGGCCATTGCCGGGGAAATAGGGCAGGGGTTAGCCGTGGGGACGCGGGTGTACTGGATTTCCATGGATTTGAACTCCGCGCCGTCAGGCGCGCGCATGTAGCTCTCGTACGTGGATGATCCGCGTCATAGAAGCCCGACGGTCCCTCCGGTACTCTCCCCATAATACAAAGGAGGGAAGATGCCGCCCGACGAACGGCCCGACGTGAAATACCTGCCGCAGCGCTGCCCGTTTCTCCAGCAGGACGTGTGGGCGATTCTAACGCGCCAGGCGGATGGATCGTGGCGCATCGTCAATTGCCTGGATAAAGGCCCGGGCTGTTACACCATGGACTGCGTCTTTACCACCGACGGGGGCCAATGGCCCTTCCATCTCCCTGCGGCCGTGCCGCCGAAGACCCTCTCTGGGTCATGATCAACCTCACCAAGCTCTACTGCGGGCAGGACAGCGGCAGCGACACGCTGCGCTACGGGCAGGGGGAGGGGGCGGCTCCTTCAGCCGGGCAGCGCAAGCCCATCGTGGTGTGGACGATGAGCCGCCGGTGCAATCTGCACTGCGTCCACTGCTATACCGATTCCGAAAACCGCGCGTATCCAGGGGAGCTGGGCGCCGACGATGTGCAGCGCATGCTCGAGGATCTGGCGGTGTTTCAGATCCCGGCGCTGCTGCTCTCCGGCGGCGAGCCGCTCGCCCATCCGTATTTCTTCCAGTACGCGCGGTACGCCGCCGGGTTGGGGTTGAAGCTGACCCTCTCCACCAACGGCACGCTCATCGATCGGCCCACGGCCGAACGGATTCAGCAGACGGGGTTTCGATACGTGGGCATCTCCTTTGACGGGCTGGGCAAGATCAATGATCAGTTCCGCGGCAAGGCGGGCGCGTTCGACGCGGCGCTGGCCGGCGTGCGGCACCTGAAGGCCGTTGGGCAAAAAGTCGGTTTGCGCTTTACGCTCACGCGGCGCAACGTCGACGCCCTACCGCAAATCTTCGAGCTGGTGGAGCGCGAGGGTATTGACCGGGTGTGCTTCTATCACCTGGTGTACTCCGGTCGGGGCAGCCGCATCGCGCAGGATGACCTCAGCCACGCGCAGACGCGCGATGTGCTGGACCAGCTCTGCGCCTGGGCGATTGCGCTGGAGAACGCCGGGCCCGAAGTGGAGATCCTCACCGTCGACAACCATGTGGACGGCGTGTATCTGTACCTGAAGCTGCGGGATGCGGATCCGGCGCATGCGGAGTACGCCAGGCAGTTGCTGGAGTGGAACGGTGGCGGGGCCAACTCCTCCGGGGTGGGGATTGCCAACATCGACGCCCAGGGCCATGTGCATCCCGATCAGTTCTGGCAAACGCACACCCTGGGCAATGTCCGCGAGCGGCCCTTCAGCGAGATGTGGAGCGACAGCCGGGAGCCTCTGCTGACCGCACTGCGCAACCGGCTGCCGCTGCTGAAGGGCCGCTGCGCGTCCTGCCGCTGGAAAAGTCTCTGCGGCGGCTCCTTCCGCGTACGAGCACTGCAGGCGACGGGCGATGTGTGGGCGCCGGACCCGGCCTGCTATTTGACTGAAGAGGAAATTGCCTGATGTTCCCCATCCGCCGGCTCGCGGTGTATCTTATTAAACCCTCCAAGTACGATGAGGACGGCTACGTGATCCGGTACTGGCGCGGCGTGCTGCCCAGCAATACCCTGACATGCCTCTATGGATTGACGGAGGATGTGCGGGAGCGCGGCGTGCTAGGGCGAAAACTGGATTGGCAGATCGAGCTCATCGATGAGAGCGTTCAGCGCGTCGACGTCTGCCGCATTCTCCGGGAGGGAGCGCGGCCGCAGACCAAAGCGGTCGTGTGCCTGGTGGGCGTGCAGTCGAACCAGTTCGCGCGGGCCACGGACTTGGCGTTGGCCTTCCGCGCGGAGGGCCTGACGGTGCTTCTTGGGGGCTTCCACGTCAGCGGCTCGCTGGCCATGCAGCCGGAGATGCCCGAGGATTTGCGGCGGCTGGTGGAGGCCGGCGTAAGCGTCGTGGCCGGCGAGATCGAAGGCCGGTGGGAAGGGATCCTCAGGGACGCGCTCGCCGGGCGGCTTCAGCCGGTCTACAACTTTCTGCTCGAGCCGCCGGTCTTGCGCGAGGCCCCAATGCCCCGGGTGCATCCGGGGTACCTGCAGCGGTTCGTCGCCACGAACTTCACCACCATGGACTGCGGCCGCGGCTGCCCGTTTAACTGCTCGTTCTGTACGGTGATCAACGTGCAGGGGCGCACGATGCGCTTGCGCGACGTGGAGCGGCTGCTGGCGACCATTCGCGACAACTACTACCGGCACCGGATCGGCGCCTACTTCTTCACGGACGATAACTTTTGCCGCAACCGCTACTGGGAAGCCATGTTCGATGGGCTGATCCGGCTGCGCCAGCAGGAAGGCATCCGGATCGCGTTCATGGTGCAGGTCGACACGCAATCCTACCGGCTGCCCCGCTTCATTGACAAAGCGAAGGCGGCCGGTTGTTCGCAGGTCTTCATCGGGCTGGAAAGCCTCAATCCCCACAACCTCGCAGCGGCGGGCAAGCGGCAAAACCGCATCGACACCTTCCAGGCGCTCTTCGAAGCCTATCGCGCGGCGGGCATCAACGCGCACGTGGCGTACATCATTGGTTTTCCGTTCGACACCCCGGCGTCCGTCGCCGAGGATATTCGCCGTTTGAGGGAGGAGCTGGGACCGGAACAGGCGTCGTTTTTCATGCTGACCCCGCTGCCAGGCTCGCAGGATCATGTGACGCTCACACAGCAGGGGGCCGTCTTGGACCGCGACTTCAACCAATACGACTCCTTCCACGCGACGATGGAGCATCCCCGCATGTCGCGGGAGGAGTGGACGCGGGCCTATGATGACGCGTGGAAACAGTTTTACAGCGTGAAGAATATGCGCGCCATCCTGCGCCGGGCCACGCCGGAGAATTACTGGGCGGTGTTCGCGAACTTCATCTGGTACAAGAACGCCGTGGAGGTGGAGGGCGGGCACCCCATGATCCACGGGTTTGTGCGGCTCAAGAGCCGCGGGGAGCGCCGGCCCGGCGCACCTGTCGAAACCCGGTGGCGATTTGCCGCGCGCCGCGCGCGCGATCTCTGGCGCTACGTGCGGCTGTGGCCACGGCTGGCGCTTGAGATGGAAGAGGTCTGGCTGCAGACCCGCAGCCGCTCGGCGCTTGAGCAGCGCGTGATCGAAGAACTGCGGCGGATTCCTGCCAGCGCCATCGGATGGCGGCGGATGCGCGTCATCCACCTGCGCCGCGCCTACCAGCGGGCGGCGTGCGCGTTGCGCCGCGCCAGCCCTGGCGTCTCACGGCTGCCGCGCCCGCCGGTCCCCCCGCATCTCGTCCTGTGGGTCAGGCGATGGAACCCGTTTTCGCAGTCATTGACCTCATCGCGTCGGTCCATGCGGCGCTTCTGGAGGAGGTGCCTGATCCAGGTGAAGCGCGGCAACCTGCACGCGCTCGACGTCAGCGGCTTGCTCTTCAACAGCCTCCAGGAGACGGCGCTCTTTGCGACGTTTGCCTGCCACTTCTTTTCGCGGCTGCTCGTTCGCCTGTTCGCCCGCAGCATGGCGAGGGCATAACCGGTGCACGGGTGGCTATCGGTTTCGGCTCCTCGGTTGGTGTTTTGGGAATCGACGGCGGGCTGCAACTTAGCCTGCCGCCACTGCCGCCGCCTGGAGGTCTCCCGGGCGCTTTCACGGAAGGATCTGACCACCCCCCAGGTGGTTCGGTATCTCATCGGCGGATTGCTGCAGGTGGGCCGTCCGGTGCTGGTCTGCTCCGGCGGCGAACCGCTGCTGCGGCCGGATCTGTTCGACATCGCCTGGTCCGCCGTCGAAGCGGGGCTGCCGATTGCGCTGGCCACCAATGGCACGCTCATCGATGAGTCGATGGCCAACCGCATCGTCGCCGCCAAGTTCGAGCGGGTGGCCATCAGCGTTGACGGCGCCGACGCCGCAACGCATGACGCCTTCCGCCAACAGCGCGGGGCCTTTGACGCCGCCGTGGAGGGGCTCAGGCGCCTGCGCGAACGCGGCATGAGCCTGCAGGTCAACACCACCGTCACCCAGCACAACGTCCGCGAGCTCGACGCCCTCTACGAACGCGTCATGGCCCTGGGGGTCGAGGCCTGGCACGTCTTCATGTTCGTGCCGGTCGGATGCGGGCTCGAAATTCCGGCGGAGCAGCAGCTGGCGGCCGAGCAGTATGAGCGCGTGCTCACCTGGCTGGCCGACCGCGCCGAGGAGCAGCGCCTCTTCGTGCGCGCCACCTGCGCGCCGCAGTACTTCCGGATTCTGGCCGGCCGCAAGAGCTTTCGGCGCGTGCAGTCCGGAGCCAAGTTTGCGACGCTGACCAAAGGCTGCCTGGCCGGCACCGGCATTTGCTTCATTTCCCATCAGGGCGAGGTGTTTCCGTGCGGCTACCTGCCGGTTTCCTCAGGCAACATCACCGGCACGCCCTTTGCGCAGATCTGGCGCGAGTCGCCAGTGTTCGCCGCGCTGCGCCAGCCGGAGTGCCTTGAAGGCAAGTGCGGGGCCTGCGAGTTCAAGCGGGTCTGCAGCGGCTGCCGCGCGCGGGCCTATGCGCTCACCGGCAACTATCTCGCCGAGGAACCCTGCTGTAGCCACATTCCGAAGGCCGCCGCCCTCCAGGTCGTATGACACAGGTTATAATACGTTGACCAGCAAGCGGCAGCGCTCTACGCGCGCAACCGCTTTCCCGAGATGAAGACGGATTGGCGAGCCCACCCGAATCATCTCGGCCATCTGAACTCCACCGGCTGCTTCCGCTGCCCTGACGGGCAGCACCGCAGCACCGCAGCGCCGGCGGCCAGGTTATCACGAACGACTGCAACGCCTGCCACACGATCCTCGCCCAGGGCCCGCCCGCGCAGCTCGTCGGCACGCCGCTGACGGCGCAGCCCTTCCAACATCCGGTCGACCTGGGCATGGACGTGACCGAGATGCAGTGCAGCCAGTGCCACACCGGCGCCGGCGGCTCCTAGGCGGTGTGTTATCATAGGTACCCGTCCATGAAACGCGTCGCGCAGTTCCTCGGGTCCATCAAGATCGCCGTGCCGCTGCTGGTGGCGATCGCGGTCGTGCTGGCGTACGGCACGCTCTACGAGGCGCGCTTCGGCACGGCCGCGGTGCAGCGCACGGTGTATACCGCCTGGTGGTTTCATCTCTTGCTGGCGTTTCTGGCGTTCAACCTGGCATTGGCCGCGTGGCAGCGCTATCCATGGAAGCGCCACCATGCGCCGTTCGTGCTGGCCCACATCGGCATCATCCTCATCTTAACCGGCGGCATCATCGGCGGCCGCTTCGGGGTGGAGGGGCAGCTATTCATCCCGGAGGGGCAGGCCTCGCGCACGCTGGAAACACCGGGCAACGTGCTGGTCGCCCACCTGCCGAATCCGGGAGTGCATCAGGAGATTCCGGTGCGGTTTGAAACGCAAGCCTGGGTGCATGAGCCGCGCCTGACGGTGCCGCTGCGAAGGGAAGGCCGCCACATCGAGATCACGGTGGATCGCTACTTTCCGGATGCGGTCGTGAAAGAAGAGGTGGCCGGGGATGGCGCTGAGGACAACCCGGCGGTAGAGATCGAGCTGGGGCACGACGGCCAGCAGGAACGCGTCTGGCTGCTGGCGCGCGATGCGGAGCGCTTCGGCATGGGCTGGGGCGAGGCGCACGTGCTGCTGCTTCAGCCGCAGACTGACGCGCAACGTGAGCAGCTGCTGGGCCGGTCGAAGGAGGTGGCAGCACCGCGAGGGGTGGTGTCACTGAAGCTGCCGGGGATGGATCGGCCGCGGGACATTGCGGTGCCCGAGCAGATGGGAGAGTCGCTGCCGATGAAGGGCACGCCCTATACCGTGACCTTCAAGGACTATTTCCCCGATTTTGCCATCGGCGAGCGCGGGCTGATGAGCCGCTCGCAGCAGCCGAACAATCCTGCGGTCTCATTCACGCTCGCCGGGCCCGAGGGCAGCGATGCCTATCTGCTCTTCGCGCGGCACCCGGAGTTTCAGTCGATGCACGGCTTCGCGCACGTCATCGCGGCCGAGGCCGGCTACGCGCATGCGGCCTCCGCCGCGCTGCCGCCCAACGGCATTGTGCTGGTCGTTGGCGACGGGGGGCGGCTGGCGGCCGTGCTGACGGATGAGGCGGCCGCGCGTCGGCAGGTTCTTGAGGCCGTTGAGGCCGGCACCGGCTACACGCATCCTACGCTCGGCTACACCTTTCAGGTGGCGGCGTACCATCCACGGGCACGCCTCATCCAACAGGTCACCAACCGCAGCGACGACGTGCGCGCTCAGGCGATCCATCTGACGGCGCGAGAGGGCGCTCGAGCGGCTGACACGTGGGTGTTTCTGCGCGGGCGAGTCGAGCTGCCGCTGGGGGATCATCCGCTGACCGTTGAGTTTCGGCCCGGGCAGCGCGAGCTGCCGTTTACCATCAAACTCCTGGATTTCCGCAAGATCGACTATCCCGGCACGCAGATGGCGAAGGCCTTTGAGAGCGACGTGGAGCTGACCGATGCGCAGCGGGGGCT
>JACQRD010000039.1 GCA_016206675.1 Candidatus Omnitrophota bacterium | reverse complement strand
TGCCGCTGGCGACGTTGGCCGCGGCGATCGTCATCGGGATCCTCCGGCTAGGGCATTGGGCTGCCCCGGCAATCCGACGACTCGCGTTGGGGCGGGCTCGACCGGCCGACGAACTGGAACGTGCGGTCATCCGTCGGCTGAAGAGCGCGAGCACCATCCTGAAAAAAGGCCAGGGGATGAAAGCCCAGCGCATGCTGGAGCGACTCGGGCCAGCAATCGGTCTCCAGGCAGTCGTGATCAAACACAAGCCAACTGGAAAGAGCCTCCTGCTCATCGGCGAGCCGCTCTCGGGCCGTGCCGCCGTCGCCGGACATCTCATTGAGGGGCTTGAGGGCCAGATCGACCCCCACCAGTGGGAACTGGCCGCTCACTGGGATGTGGTGCTGCTCTTTGCCGACGGCGATCCGTCGCGCCTATTCGCCGTGCAAGGTCTCTTCCAGGGAACGCAGCAGCTCTCCTACGCCCTCAGACGCGACGCACCCTCACGGGAGTGGAAGACGGTGAACATGGAAGCGAGCGGCGAGCCAGTTCGCGTCGATGGGATCATCTTCATGGACCTACAGGACGTTGATCAGCCGTCTGTTGCGCTCCTCACGCGCGATGCCGTCGATCACCAGAAGGTGGTGCAGACACTCACCAAGACCTTGCACAGCACGCGGAGTCCCTTTCTGCATTGGGATCCATTTGATCCCTTGGTCGCCAAAGCCCTGGGGCGATTTGAGCATGCCCACATCCCGATTGTTGTCGTCAGACGTTCCAAGGACGATATCCCGGCTGAACAATTCCAGCAGCTGGTCGTTGACTTGCACCGTCTGCTTCACGAGACCGTCTTACAGACGGCGTGGTCACATGGGCCTACGGACAGCGAATCCGGCACCGTGCGGCAAGCTGGCGGCCGACTGCGGGTCTGGGCGCCGGCGCGCCAGGAAAACTGGAGCGCGCGCATCGAGGGTATCAAGCGCGAGATTACCCGCCACCACTACCTGCAGGGCATCGCGCTGATCGATGCGCTCGAGCGTGAAGTGAGCCAACAGCTCTCGGTCTTCAGGCCGGAGAACCATGAAGTGATTCGTACGCGCCTCGCTCAGTTGGCAGAGATCCGCGGTCTGCTGGAGGCGACGCGGAGCAAGCGCCACGCGTTGGTGCGCGAACGTCGAGGAGTGGTTCAGGCGCTCCAGCAGCTTCCCGATGAGCGGGTAAGCGGTCCTGACGGAGCGGCGCTGCGTCAGCGGCTTCAAGCGATCGACCGCGCCTTGGCAATGAACGGTGGCCGTCTCGAGATTGGGCAGCGCCTTGAGACACTTTCCCAGGCGAATGACGACGACCGAGACATCAAGGGTCCGGGGAAAGCCTCCGGGCCGCATGAGCCAGGAGCAGGGGCCAAGCTCGGCCCCGGCTTGATTGAGCCTGTGCTGCCAGCTCCACGAATCGTACGCTTCACACCGGCTCCGGGGCTAGGTCTCAGTCGCAGACCGCTCATGGCCTATGTGCTGCGCTTCATCCACGCGCCGCCGGCGAGATGGCTACGAAATCTCTCTTCATTGGCTTCTCGCCTCGCTTCCTCTCTACAGCGCTTGGCCCACTTTGCGCGTCCTGTGTTGATCGGCCTCGCCATCCTCGGTCTTGCCCTCGGTCTTGCTGTCCCGTTCGGTTCATCACCTGGAAAGTTTCCGACGCCGGCTCGTTCCCGCGGTCATTCCGCAGGCCGTCCCTCCGTGATTCGATTCATCCCCTGGCTCAGCACACCTCAGAAGACATCGCTGGCACGTCTCATGCGATCAGGACGCCCGGTGGTCGGGTGCCTGTTGATCAGTGTGTGGATCTGGAGCGGGCTGTGGCTGCCGTGGCTGCAGTCACGAGCTCCTCCGGTGTAAGCGGCCTTCGGGCCAGGAGGTGTGTCATGTCAGGTGACGTGGTACGTGGTGCGGTCGGCCCGCCGTCGTATGAACGACGGCGGGAGCGGCGCATTCCACTCTCAGTTGCCGTGCTCATTCGTCGGCGGCAGCCGGGAGACGGCGGAGCTGTATCTGATGCCACCGGTCAGCTGATCGACATCAGCATGGGAGGGCTGCGACTTGCCCTGCCTGGAGGGAGACCCTTTGTGCCTGGAGAGCTCGTGAAGGTGTCCCTGACCGTGCCGTCTGAGCAGCGGCGCAATGTTCCGTTTTCGCTGGTGGCAGGATCGGCGCGCGTGGTGCGTGCGGTAGACGATACACAGGAAGGCGTGCAGACGGTCGCTCTGGCATTCTGCGGCAATGACTTAAGCATGCTCAGTTCAATCGTATATCGCTCATAGATTTAAAAAGCCTTTTTTGCTTGAGAAAGCGCGACTAGTGGCGTACACTGGCGCCATTACTACAGATTCGCGGCACAGTACCGGACTGACTTCAGGGGAGGTGGGGACGCTCAATGGAGCCACGCCATGTCGAACGGCGGCGGGGACGGCGGGTACCGCTTGCGATACCGATCATGATCCGGCAAGGCACTGGGCGTCAACCCCAGACGTTTGAGGAAGAAGCGACGCGCGATATCAGTCTTGCGGGCGTCTACTTTGAGACGGAGCGGGAGAGCTATGCCGTCGATGACATCCTCATGACCTCCGTCGTCATTCCGGATGTCCAGACGCGCCTCTTTCCGTTCAGCCGGCTTGCGGGCAGAAGCCGTGTCGTGCGAGTCGATCCGCTTCCGCAGCCGTCAGCGTCAGGCCGCAAGCGCTTCGGCGTGGCGCTGGAATTCGGTGACGATTTCACGGTTCTCGCCGCCCTCCCCGCCAGGGGTTGAGCAACCTGATCGTTCCGTGTGACACCATGATGAGCAAGGGGACTCTGTCGTTTCGGTTCGCCATCGTTGCTGCAGCACTGCTGGTCGTCGCGGGCTGCGGCCGCTCGCCCACGGCGAAGGGCCCAGCACCACTGCGCGTCTGGCACTGGATGACGGATCGCGAAGAGGCCTTCACCGAGCTGGCCAGGCGCTACCGGCAGCAGACCGGCACGGCCATCCATTTCGAGCTCTACGCGCCCTCCGACGTCTACGTCCAGAAAGTGCGCTCCGCCGCCCAGACCGACGGCCTGCCCGACATCTACGGGGTTTTGGGAGAGACCCGCGACATCGCCAGCTTCATCAACGCCGGCCACGTGCTGCCGCTGGAAGCTGAGATGGGCCAGGACAACGACGCCTGGCGCAGCAGCTTCTTTCCGAAGACCCTCGCCGTCAACGCGTTTGTGCCCAACAATCCTCAAGGCATCGCGCCCGGCGTTTACGGCGTGCCCATCGACGCCATGAGCATTCAGCTCATCTACAACAAGAAGCTGCTGGCAAAGCTCGGCCTGAATCCCGACAGCCCGCCGTCGATGTGGAAGGACTTCTTGCAGGTCGGCCAGCTCGCCAAGGCCCACGGCGTGCTCGGCTTTGTCAGCGGCTGGGCGGAGTTGTGGCTGATCGATTGCTTGGCCACGGACTATGCCATCCACCTCATGGGCATGGACAAAGTGGAGCAGACCTATGCGGGCAAGAAAGCCTACACGGATACCGAGTGGCTGCGGGTCTTGCGCCTGTTTGCCGAGCTGCGCGACAGCCGCCTGCCGGCTGAGGGCATCGTCACCATGGTCAACAAGCGCGCCGAGCAGCTCTTTGCCAACGAACAGGCGGTCTTTGCTTTCAACGGCACCTGGGCGGTCAACGTCTACCGCAGCATGAATCCGGCGCTGGAGTACGGCGTGATGATGCTGCCGAAGGTCAAGGACCGGCCGATGGTGACGTGGGGCGGGGCGGGCTCTAGCTTCTTCATCAACGCCAAGTCGCCAAAAGCGCCACAGGCGGTGGCGTTCTTGAAGTGGCTCACCTCCCAGCCCCAGCAGGAGTACCTGCTGCAGGCCACGCAGAATATCCCCGCCAACCGTGCCGCGGCCGAGGCGCTGCCGCCGCCGCTGGCGGCCTTTGCCGAGGCGATCGACGCCGCGGTGCATCCGCGGCTGTTTGCGGTGCAGGAGCAGTCGGCCGTCATCGAGGCCTTCGATAAGGGCATTCAATCGATTCTGATCGGCGAAGCCACCCCGGAGCAGGTGGCCGAAGCGGTGCAGTCGGTGAAGCAGCGCGAGCTCAGCCGGCTCGCCTCCCAGAGCGCGTATGGCCAGCACACTGTCCGATAGGCTACATCCGTACAAGCCGTACCTGTTTCTCCTGCCAGCGCTGGCCCTCTTTGCCATCTTCAGCATTTACCCCTTTTTCCTGCTCACCGCCACGAGCTGCCTCAATTGGGACGGGGTCTTTCCAGCCAACCCCTTCGCCAGCCTGCAGGCCTATGGCCAGCAGTTCGTGGGCCTGCGCAATTATCTCGAGGTCTTCACGCACGATCCGGTTTTTTGGACGTCCTTCGCGCAGGCGGCCTACATCACGGCGCTGGCGCTGACCGTGCAGAATGCGCTCGCCCTGCTGCTGGCGATTGCGGTCAACCGGCGGCTGGTGGGCGCAGGCGCCTACCGGACGATTTTCTTCATCCCCCCAATTCTCTCGGAGATCGTCGTGGGATTGATCTGGTTCTGGATCTATGACGGCAACTTCGGCATCTTCAACAACGCGCTCACCCAGCTGGGCCTCGGCGCCTGGACGCGCTCGTGGCTGGCCGATCCGAAGACCGCGCTCACCGCGGTGGCCATCATCCACATGTGGAAGGGTTTCGGGTGGGGGTTCGTGATGTTCCTGGCCGGGCTGCAGACCATCCCGGAGGAGCTCTACGAGGCGGCGCGCGTCGATGGCGCCAACGCCTGGTACCGTTTCCGGCACATCACGCTGCCGCTGCTGCTGCCGGTGGCGATGGTGGTGTCGATCCTCACCATCCTGGGCACGATGCAGATCTTCGCGCTGATCATCGCCACAACGCAGGGCGGGCCGGGCTATCACACCGAGGTGCCGATCACCCGCATCTTTTCGAGCATGCTGGGCTCCTCGCGGTTCGGCTATGCCTGCGCTCAGGGCATCATCTTCGGCCTCATCCTCCTGACGTTCTCCTTGATTCAGATGCGCTTCCCGCGCCGCTCAACCTAGCGATGGACAACGACCCGTTGGGGCTCAGGGCTCAGGGCTCAGGGCTCAGGGTAGTTGCCCCCAGCCCCCAGCCCCCAGCCCCGAGCCGCGTGGCGCTCATCTTGTTC
>JACQRD010000043.1 GCA_016206675.1 Candidatus Omnitrophota bacterium | reverse complement strand
GCTGAGAGCCGCGCGCCACGCCCCACCCACATCGCGTCCGATGTTCACACCCAGCAGGTTGCCATCAGGCCCCACCTGCCGCGCCACAGAGGCGACCATCGCCATCTTGGCCAGGTCGCTGATCGGCATGTTGACCAGCAGGTCCATCTTGACGTCATCGCTGAGATACTGGGAGAGGCTGCCTCCCACGCCGAACTCTCTACCCTGATAGAACGCCTTCAGCGCCACCTGGCCACGGTTGTGGTCGAAGTAGCGGATCAGCCCGCCCCAGAACTCCAGTCCCTGGTCGCCCGAAGCGGCCGAGGCGTTGATCTGCAGCAGCAGCGCTTTCGCCAGGCGATACTTGGCGCTGACAAACGGCTCCACCTCCAATCCTCCGGACGCATCCTGTTGCGACCGCGCGCCAGCTTCAACCGTTCCGCGCTCGCCAATGTCTTGCACCGCTGAGAGGCTTACGCGTGTGCCGGTCTCCGTGCGGTAGATCTGAACTCGCACCTTCGTACCCTCTCGTAGCCCGTGCACGAAGTCCACGTACTGCTGATCCGACCCCAGATAGCCCCGCACGCTCATCGGCAGACGATTGGGCAGCAGCCCTTCGCGCGAGAGGCTGAAGTCCATGAAGAACTCCTGCCCGGTGCCGCCGGCGGCGTTGGTCTTGCCACCCACCCCGATGGTGAGGCCCTTGGCCACGTCCTTCGCCACACGCACCACCGTATCCAGATTGCCGTTGTACAGGCCGCCGGAGGCGCTGAGCGTGTAGCCATCCTTCCCGACCTTGATGCGCGTGGTCGTCGAGAGGTTGCTCAAATCACTGCCGGCGTTGGCCGTCCCGCCGGTTTCCACCGTGTAGGAGCCGAGCACGAATTCGCGGCTGAGGTTGCTGACCACATCATCCTTATCCTGAATCTTGCGTCCCTTCACGATGGCGGCCAGCCCCGGCCCGCTCAGCTCGGCGGTGCGCTTGGCTTCGCCGGTGACCGGATCGAACTCGTAGACGCCCAGCACCCGGTTGCCCTGGCCGTTCTCTTCTTCCTCCGTCCACGCCACGACCGGATCGCCGAACAGGCCCACGAAGTCCCGCTGGCGAGTCTCCTCCGCGGCGATGAGCAGGCTCTTCAGATCGGCCGGCCGCACCGGCAGCGGCTGCAGCACGAAGTACTGCCGGCGCTTGCCGTGCGCGTCCGTTTCCTTGACTTCCTTCACCAGAAACGCCCGATCCTCTCCCTGCGCGTCCTTCCTGACGGTCAGGAAGCTACCGACCTCCTCCGCACTCACCGGCGCCGGCGCTTCCTCCGCTGCCGGCGGCAGCAGGGCCAGCTCCTCCTTCTTCGCCTCGATCATGGCGTCCAACTGCTTTAGCACCCGCTCGGTCTGCGCTTTGTCGGTGCCGGTGATGAGGTTGACGATCGACAGCACGTTCGACATGCCGGCGAAGATCAGGCTCATGGAGTCCTTCCACAGCGGGAAGGTCACCGCCGCATTTGCCTTGCGCTGGGCCACCAGCTCGCGCGTCTTGACCAGAATATCCAACTCCAGCTGCCGCGCCTGCCGGCTGCCCTCCGGAATCCGCCGGCGCACGATTTGGGTGATCATGCCGTCCAAGATCTCAAGGCCTGTGGCGGAGAAGTCGAGCTGCACCGGCAGCCCGTCGACGATGCGCTTGACCTCCGACTGGGCCAGCGCTAGGGCGCGCCGGTTGGTGAGCGAGGGCCTTTCAATTGAAGCCAGGTACGCTTCCTTGAGGTGGGCCAGTGCTAGCAACACCTTCAGGTCCAGCACCTCGGCCGCCAGCTCGCGGTTGATCGTGCCCAGCTCCGCCTTCACGGCGCCCTCGTCCTTAAACCGGTCGCGCGCCATGGTGAAGGTCACGGTAAACGGCCCGGTCGGCAGCGTGATCTTGTAGGAGATCGTCCATTTACTGTCGGCGAACTCCACGGTCGCTTCATCCAGCTCTTCCATGAGGCGGATGCGATCGGCATCTCCAGTCTTCTGCCGCGCCTGCTCCAGCAGCCGCCGGTAGCCGGCTGCCTCGGCCGCCTGATCCGCTTCGCTGTCACCGACTAACCGGATGCCATCCGCTTGATCCCAGGCGACGTTGGGCAACGGCTCCTGCATCAGCCGTTCAGCCACCGGCCGCAGGACAACCACCTCGGCGCGGGCGGCCACTAGATCAGCCAGATCAGCCGCGTTGAGTTGCCCGGGCTGGGTGCGCTCACCAAGTAACCGGATCACTTCCAGCGCCCGCTGATACTGCGCGATGATGTCGAGCTTTGATTTGGTATCAAGGCTGGTATGCATTTTTCCGGTGGCTTCGCGCGTGGCCCGATTCAGCGCGCGCTGCGGGTCCACGAGCGCGCCGCCCAACGAGAGGCCAATGTTGCTTTCGAAACCACCGCTGACGGAGTATTTCATCGCCGGTGCCAGCACCACGCTTGACACGAAGAAGAGGAAGCCCGGCAGCAGGCCTTCCGGCATCTTGCGATCCGCCGGGGCGATCTTCAAGCCCATCACCACGCCGTCGCGCTGAACCGGTTCGTAGCCGATCTCGCGCGCCTTCAGCAGCTCTTCGATGATCGGCGCAATGCCCTCGCCCGTGTGGATCCGCTCGCCCAGCGCGACGAGCTTGGCGCGCAACTCCCGTTCGATGGCCTCAAGCTGGTCATCCGGCACCCCGCCCTGGAACTTCAGCGCCATCTTCACCTGGATCACGATGGACTCTGCAATCAGCAACTCCGAGGCCTTCGCCGCCTCCCGGTCGAGAATCTGTTGCACCTGATCGGCGCTGTAGGTGCGCCCAGGCTTGAACAGCCCGGTCTGGTAGCTGCCGGCCTGGTCGCCGCGCAAGTTGGCGTATTGCTTCTGGAGCTTGGCGTACTCCACCTTCAGCCGCAGCTCCTCGGCCATGAGGCGGATGAACTCCACCGACCGCGTCGTGCCCAACTGCCGCTTCGCCTGCTCCAGCAGCCGGAAGGTGCCCTCGTACGCCGCCAGCTTCAGGTAGAGTTGCACCCGCCCGTTGCGCAGTTCGTTCTCCACATTGACGGCCTGATCCAGGTGACGCAGCTGCTCGTAGACCGCCAGCCGCAGCTGCTCGGTCTCCTCGCGGTCGAAGCCCACCAAGAAGCCCAGGCTCAGGAACGGGCTGATGCCCTTGTCGTCCATGATGCCGCCGGCCTGCCATTGGAAGCTGGGCAGCAAGGGCACGACGCGGCGGATGGCCTGCTTGAGCTTCACGTCGCGGCTGTGCTGAATCGCCTCCACCGCCTGATTGAGCCGTTGATGGCGCACCACTTCCAGATCGCGCGGGAGGTTGATGTTGGTCGTACCGGCCATGCGCAGATCCGAGGCGCTGTGGCGCGACAGGGCCACGCCGATGAGATGGTCGATGAACTCATCCAAGATCGGATCCATCTGTCCCTTCGACCGGGCGGAGAGGTAGCCCTTCAGCTCGCGCGCGGCACGGGCCGGATCCTTCGCCACGTGCTCGATGAAGGCGATCACGCGGTCTTTGAACTCATCGCGCCCGCGCGGCGAATCGAAGGCAGCCGGATTAATCTGGCGCAGCACGTCATAGAGCAAGCCGAACAGACCACCCACTCCCGGCGGCAGCTCGCGGTTAAGCGCCTCGATGAGCAGCCGGATCTCCGTGATCTGCTGGAAGCGCGCGCGCAGCACCGAGGCGGCGTGGTCGTAGAGGGCCTGGACATGCGCATCCACCCCCTCCGACGCCACCTGCTCGCCCCACTCCATCGGCCGGCGCTTGCGGGTCAGCTCTTCCAGCTCGATCTTGCGGCGGCCGCGCACCGCATCCAGCTCAAGACGCAGCGCCTCTTTGGTCTTCGGGCCCAACCGGTGCACGCCGCCATCCTGCTCCTGCTCGATGCCAGGCAGGCGTTCGGCGTACTTCGCCTGCAAGGTAGCCAACGCCGCATTGAGATCCGAGGCGAAGACCTCGGCGAAGATCGGATCAAGGTAGGTGTAGCCCGCCTTCACCGGCGGCAGGCCGTAAATGCCCACGTTCCAGGGATGCACCCGCCCCAGCAGCCCCACCTCCACCAGCAGATCGCGCAGCAGCCTGATCTCCATCGGGGCCGCCTCGAACAGATCGGCCGGCGCGCCCTCCAACTGGCGCATGTTCTGGTCGGTTGTCTCCTCATCGGGCGCTTTCGCCGGTTCCTCCAATCCGAGCCAGGTGCGCACCGGCGCGAAGAGCTGCTTCATGCGCGTGCGGTAGCCGCCCTCATCGCCCGTCTGCTCGCGCTTGCGCGCCTCCCGGTAGCCGTTGACCACCGCCTCCGCCGCCTGGCGCTCCTTCTGCTGTTTGGCTCTGACGAGCTCGGCATCCTCCGGGGCGGAGAGCTTCTGAATCTCCCTCGCGAAGGAGCGCAAGATCGCCACCTCCGCCTCCAGCTGCGTGCGCGGCCCGAACGCCTCCTCTTCGTTGATCCCTTCGACCGCTTTCAGCGCAGCCAGCGCATCTTCCAGCGCCTGGTCGAATAGCCGCTCTTCGCCGGGCTTCAGCGGCGCATCGGGCGATGCGTTGTAGCCGATCTTCTGCAGATAGCTCGCCAGCAGCGCGACCCCCTTGCCGCCTTTGCCTGGCCGGATGGTGCTGATATGCTCCTTCCAGTCGTGGCGGAACTGCTCGCGCTGAACCTTCAGCCGCTGAATGAGAAGATCGTTCTGCAGCCGGTCGCGCTCTTTGCGCCGATCGCGCAGCACCTCATCGCCGGCATTGGGCACCTCGTCCGTCTCCGCCGCGCGGATCGACCTGTTGATCTGCCGCAGCTTGATCTGCATCTGCCAGAAGCTCATCTGCTCCTGCCACACCTCGGACGGCACCGATGGGTCGCGCTCACCGGCTAACCGCTGCTGGATGGCGGCGATGCCCAGCGCATCGTCCAGCTCCTGCTCATCCAACGCCATTCTCTCGGACTGCAGCGCTTGTAGTCGCCGCTCAAGCACGGCCAGCTTGTTGCCCAGCCGCTTATGCTGCCGGCCACCCTGCGGCGCGAGCTGTGCGAGGTGCAGGCCGAGCTCTGCCAGCTCCTTGTCGACCAGCTGTCCTTGAACCTCCGACTGGCGGCCCTGCAGGATGGCCGCGCGCCAGCGCAGCCACAAATGCTTCGTCGCGGATGGGAGACGCCGCTCGATGGAGGCAATCGCCTGCTCAAGCGCCCACCGGTCCACGTCGCTTCGTCCCTTCTCCTTGGCCGCCGCCTCCAGCACGTTGCGCTGCTGCTCCTCCGAGAGGCTCTCTTCCAGTTGGAGGTAGCGCAGGATGGTTTTCTTCAGAGTGCCGTCAACCGGCAGCCCTTCGGCCGCAGCCTGGCGCAGCGTGTCGCGGTCCGACAGCATCGTGGCCAGCTCGCCTGCCGCCGCCTCTGCCTGCTGCAGCCGCTGCAACGCCTTCGTCTCTCGCTCGATGCGCTGCTGGAGACTGGCAGCCTCTTCGCGAGAGCTGGCCAGTTGATCCTGGAACAGCTGCACGCGCTGCTGGATCAGCTGGATCAGCCGCTGCCGTGTGGTGCCGTGGGCCAGCTCAAATTTCGCCTGCTGCAGGCGAGCCTGCGCAGCCCGCAGCGCGCCTTGGGCGGCTTCGCCGCTCTGTTCTTGCAGCCGTCTGACCTCGCCCTTCAACTGTTCAATGCGCGCTCTCACCGCCTCGGCATTGGTCTCCTCAGGCGCGGTCATGACGCTCAGCGCCAGGCTCAACCACTGCTGGTGTAACTGCAGCTCGTGCCGTTCCTTCGCGATGCGCTCCAGCTCCTTGCGACGCTCATCGTCGTGAGAGGGCAGCCGGCCGGCCCGCCGCTCTTGCTCATCGAGCGCTCGCAGCCTCCCAGGAATCTCTTGGTGGAGCCGCCGGGCGTACTCCTGTGCAAACGGCTGGGTGAAGGTCTGCGCGCCGAGGGGACGACCCAGCCCCAGCGCAAGCATGATCGCTCCGAGCGCCGTCATCAGCCCCTTGGCGAATCCGCTCTGTCCGCCGGAACGACGCGCCAGACGCTTCGCGACCGCTCCAAGGCCGAGCAGCGGCAAAGCGAGCAGGCCCAGCAGCGGCCGAACCGCCAGGAGGAACAGCGCGTAATACGGCCGCTGGCGGCCGATCTCCAGCAGCACGATCATGCTTTCCAGGGTACCCAGCGCCATTCTGCGGATGAAGCCAGGGGTCTTCGCCTTGTCCCCACGGACCAGCTCGGAGGCAAAGCGCGTTGGCAGCATCAGCACCCAGTAGGCGATGGTCGAGAGCACCAGCGCCGGCCCGATCACCGGGTAATAGAGGACGGCGCCGACCCGCTGCGCCAGGTTCCGGGCGTTGCGTGAAGTCATCCACTGGGGCAACCTAACGATGAGGGCGCGCGCGACCCAGGCCACAGCCAGCACCGGCGACACGATATAGAAGAGCGCCCGCATGAGTTGCTGCGCCCATCGCCAGCCAAGCATCTGCGGGTAATCCTGGCCGGTGAAGGTGATGTTCAGCTCATTGCGCGCCAGGCTGCGGCGGATTGCCACAACCAACTGACCGATCTCGCGAAGCCATGCGCGGCTGCCCCACGGCAACAGCAGCCTCTTGCGGATGCGCGCGGCCAGCGCGGCTTGGGACTTTTCCAGTCCGCCCAGCTCGGCGGCGAGGACCTCCGGCGCGTACTTGGCCTCTCGTGCGCGCCGCGCCGCTTCATCCGGGAACAGCACTTCCAAGGCACGCAGCATGGTCATCGCGTGCACCGGGTTCTCCTTACGGATACCCTCCAGCCCTTCCGCCAGTAGCGCGGCGGCATCGTAGCGGAAGAGCTTGAGGCGGATGCTTCGGGCCATCTCGAGTACGCGCTGGATGGCCGCCTTCATGCGAATCGCGCGGCGGCTGATCTGCTCGGCGGTCTTCACCCCCTCGACCGTCGCTTGCGCGGCCCGCTTGTTGGCCTGCCGCAGCGCCGGCACCAGCACCACCACCCGGTCGAAGATGGCGTCGACCTCTTCCTCCCGCAGCACCAACCCGGCCTGCTGGGCGGCACCAGTGATCAGATGCTCCACCAGGCTCGGAATCAGCGTGGCTTCATCCGTCTCCGCTTCCGCCAGCAGCCGGTCCTGGTCAGCTGGAGTCAGCCGTGCGATCACCGCGCGCGCAATGGCTGCGCTTGCATCGGCCACCCGCATGCGCATCGCGGCTTCGTCATTGAGCCGCACCGCCCATGGCGCACCACCGGCACCATCGACAAACACCAGTGTGGCGTCGCGACCAACACCCAGTGCCAAGCTGATCCGCCCGGGGATGGTGCGGGAGTTGATCGGCTGGCCATTGACGGTGTACAAGGTGCTGACGAGCCGGCCCTGCGCATCCGTCTCAGCAACCGACACGATGTGCAGCGTTTCGATGTAGGTCGTCTCAAGCCGACGTCCATCAGTAGTGGTGATGGTGACAACCGTCCATCCCAACTCATGCGTCTGCTCTTCGACAAACGGCACCGCCGGCGCCTCATCGAGATGCAGGCGCTTGGCCAGCGCCGCCAGCCAGGGCCGGCCGTGGGCCACGACGCGGCGGATCAGCTCATCCAGCGCCACTTCAATCGGCCCTTCGGGGCTGCTGACGAAGATGCGGCCCCTCGCCCCCTGGTAGGGCGACCAGTCGACGTCGCTCAGCAACTGCTCGCGGCGGAAGGCGCGCCGCCGCTGCTCAATCGCGTCAGGCTCCTCAGATGGGGCGATGGCTGGCGCTGCCGGCTCAGCCGTCGATGGCGCGGCTGCTGTAGCACGCGGCGCCTCCTTGCGCGCGCGACCCCATCGCGGCAATCGCCGCTGAGAGGGCGCTGCCGCAGCCGGCTGCTTTGGCGCCGGCGGCGCACCGGCGGGTTCTGCGGCTGGCGCAGGCGCAGCCGCTGGGACCGGCTCAACGGCGGGCTCAGAAGTTTCCCCGACAAACACCGGCTCTGCTGGCGGCGCGGCCGTATCCGGCAGTGTCGACTCGGCTTCTTCAACGAAGGCCGGCTCGCGCTCAGGCGGCGGCGGTGCTACGGGCGAAGCCCTGTGGGCTCTCTCTGCTGGGCGAGATGCTGCGCGCGCCGG
>JACQRD010000040.1 GCA_016206675.1 Candidatus Omnitrophota bacterium | reverse complement strand
GGTGCACGCCCTCACGATGCCGGTCCTCGTAAGCGCGATGACCGGCACGCTGGGCTGGTCGGCGCTCACCGCCTCGGTGGTCCTCAGCGCCGCCACGGCCCTCCTGAGCCGCCTCTCGCAATTCTTCGCCCGCGGGCAACTGGGTAAGCGACATCCACGCCTCCTCAGCGTACTCAAGCCGCTCGTGCTCCTCCTCACCGCCTTCCTCTTACTCGCTGCTGATCCGACGCTCAGCAGCACCTTGGTCGCAAGCCCGCTCTTCAGTCCGCTCGGCCTCGTGTGGCTCCTCGCGGATGCGGTCGCGGACCCACTCAGCCGCCGGCTAGGCCTGACGATTGGAATGGTCGATGAGAGCGAGCTACGCCTCCAACTCGAGTCGTTGCGGAGGAAGCTCGAGGCGGGCGGCGGAGCACTTAGCGCAGCGGACACATTAGTTCTGGACGCCGCCCGCAAGGCTGGGCTGGATCCGGTATTGATCGGAACGGTTGAGATGCACGCAATCCTAGCTCGCATGCGCCAACCCGATCAGCGGCGCTCCAGCTTTACGCCAGAAGAGGCACGGCAATGGGCGCGCTTCCGTGATGCGGTGGAGGTCATGAAACAGGCTGACCGGCCCGGCTGGCAGAAGGCGGAGCAGCTCCGCAATGACGTCGGCATTACCACCATTGAGCCGTGGATCAGGCGACGCGTGGAACAGCGCTCGGGTGGACGCGCCATCGAGGATCTGGTGCAGGCGTCGAAGGAAGGGCTTATTGAATATGCCATCCCGAAGTTTGACCCGGAGATCGCAAGTTGGACGACCCTCGCGACGCAGCGGATCGATCAGACGGTGCAGCGCGCGCTGCACCAGGAAGAGTACCCGACGGCATTTCGGATGCCGGAGCATCAGCACCAGGCCCTCTCACAGGTGCGGCGCGCACGGCGAGAGCTTGTACTCCGGTACGGCGGTCGCTATCAGCCGGAACCGGACGAACTACTTGAGGTCCTGCAGGAACGGCATCCAAAATCGGGGTGGACGCGCGAGAAGCTGGACAAGGTGACGGGCGTCGAGCAGCGAGCTGTGCGGCCGCTTGAGATGGACCGTCCACTCCATGAGGACGAAGAGGACAGCACGCTGCATGGAGTGGTCGCCGATCCCGAGGCGGACATCGAAGCCCAGGCGGTGAAGGAAAGTGACCGGCGGCGACTCCTGCGGCACCTGGCGGGGATGCCCCGGAAGCCAGCCTGCGTGCTGCGCCTGCGGCATCTGAGCATTGAGGAATGGACACTGTATGAAATCGGGGAGGCGGTTGGGATCAGCCGTGAGCGAATCCGCCAGGTCGAGACGGTTGCCAAGGGAATGTTGCGGCATCGACTCGAACGCGAGCGGGTTGACCGGGAGGAATCCCAGGAAGCCCTGGCAGCCAAAGCCGAGCGTCTAGCAGTCCGGGCCCAAGAGCTGGAGGACACTGTGGCGCTGGCCGAACAGGTGTTCGCTGCAGAACCTGATCGTGCGCTAGCTGCGAGGACTCGGAGTCTGATGCAGGAGCTGGGGCGCATCCCGAGCGTTGAGGAGATCATGGCGGCGCTCGGTGATAGGGCGGGCGACTACGAGCCCCAGCAGATCCAACAGTCCATTGAGCTGCGTCGAGTACTCCAGACAATTCCGCAGGCCGAGGCGTTCGATCCCAGCTACACCGCGGCGCAGGCGCTTGAAGCCCTTGGGACATTGCGCTACGTGGATATCGACTTCATCGAACGCGTGATCGCGCTGCGTCGGTTCTGGCACGCCCAGAAGGTGGCATCCCATCTCCCCGGGGCACGGGAGTGGCGGAGGAAACGCGCCCAGGTGAGAGGACTGCCGCGCCTGCTTGGCTTCGGCACGCGCGAGCCTGCACTCCAGAAATATGAGGAGCCATTCCGGGAACTCCTGGCCCTCCGCTCGCGCTACTACCAAAGCCCCGCGGAAGGGCCGGAATGGGCTGAGCTGGCCCACGAGTTTCGAACCCGTGCGGGAGCCCTGGTCCGAACGCTGCAGGACGATCCGGAGCTCCAACTTCAGGTGGTGCGGGGCGGCGAGGGGATCGATGTGTCCTCCGGCGCCTGGCTGTTCTACGAAGAGGGGCGGACGAGGACGCTGGCCGTCCTCAGCCACATGTTCAGGGACAAAGACGGCCAGGAACTGGCCCTCATCCATCTGGACACCGTGGTGAACGCGAATAGGGTCCGGTTGGTCCGCGACACCTCCCGCTACCGTAAGCTCGTGACCAAGTCTGTCAAGAAGGCGGCAGAGCCTGTAGTTTCAGAGGAGGAAGGTGAGCGGTCTCGTGCGCCGTTGAAGCGGCGGCTCGAAGCGGTCGAGCCGTTCGCGCTCGAAGTCGAGCCGTCGCTGGAAGCCGGCCTCACGCGCGCTGAAGCCTCTGGAGCACCGCCAGATGCGGCGCTCGCGGCTCGGGCGCGCTTTACCAGCGTTGCCCAACGCGTCGTGGGCAGCCTCAAGAGTGAGCTCAAGGCGTCGATGGATGCCACCGCGCAGCTCGACCAGTTGGTTGGGGAGGCGCAACGTCCGTTGATTGATGCAGGAGTCGCCCCAGCCGTTGCCGACCTGCGGGGCACGCTGGATAGGCAGGCAGCCCGCTTGAATGAGATCGTCGGCGCGCGCAGCACCGAGCGCATCCCCCAAGCCATGGCGCCGGAAGTTCTGGCTTTTATGCGCGCGCTTGAGTGGCATCTGCGGCAGCCGCTGCGCACCATGGCGCAGCAACGTCGTGGATTCGCCTCCCCAGATGCGCGTGAAGTCCGCAACGTGCTCGATGAGGTCTACAGCGATTTGGCCATGCTGCATGATTGGTGCATCGGGCTCGAAGCCGGCCTGCGCAATTGGCCGCGGACGAGGGCATTGCCGATCCGGCAGTCCGAACAAGGATCGGCGGTGTTTGATTTGGAGGCGCTCGCGAAAGCGGTGCAGCCGGTCACCGTGCGGCCGAGGCGGGCGCGCAGGGCTCCCGCGCCGCCGGCCGACACAGAAGGCATTGCGCCTGAGCTCGAGGAACTGGAGCTCGTGGCAGCGCCAGCGGAGGACGCCCGCTCATCTGAAGAACGGGCCATCCTCCTCGGCGTCTGTCATCGACTGGCCGAGCGTCCGAAAGCGGACCTGCGAGTAGCGGCTGAAGCGATCCATCAGCTCGAACGGCCACTTGGCGCAAGCGATCCGGCGGTGTTGCGCCGACGCGCCGGGACCATCCGAGAGGGCTACGCCGACATGGCGCGCACACTGGAGCGTCTCCGGACGTGGTTCGCGACCCCGTCGGAATGGCAGGTGCCGGATGAGGTTGCCGATGCGACGGGCGTCTTCATGGAGGCCCTCTGGCTCGAACTCGAGCCGCGGCTCCAGGCTGTCGCTGCGCAGCGAGCGGCATTTGATGAGCCTCAGCCTGGCACGAGCCTCGCGACAGCCCACGGCATCATCAACCGCCTCGAGGAGCTCGCGGAGCGGCTCGCGCGCGTGCAGGTAGGCTTGCGGTACCGGTCGACTGAGATTCCGCTCCCCATGACGCGGGAGGCCGAGGGCCGTTTGAGCCTTGATCTGGATGCGCTCGCGCGCGGGGAGCGTGCGCCTGCCAAGCCAGCGCTGCTTGTCACGGAGGAGACGCTTGAGGCGTTCAGGCAGCGCGCACAGCTACTGGGACCCGGTGCAGGGCCTGCGGATCGTGCCGCACCCGCGGCGCGCGAGCTCGAGCCCATCGCACCGAGCGTTACCCGAGAACAATTGGAGCATCTGCGGACGCGCATCCGCTTGGCCCGCGAAGAGTGGGGTAAGAGTTGGGATGAGATCGGTCAGGCCGGGCCGACACCGGTGAGTGGACTCACCGTCGCATCGTTTATGGGGGATCCTTCGCATCGACTGCAGCGAGAGGTCTACCGACGTCTCCTTGAGGCGGTGAGGGCGATCGAAGGGACCCCCAAGCCAGGCGTGCGCTTTGTCTGGGGCCTGCGGGGTCGGGCCATGGTCCACCCGGACGACGCCGCCACCCTACGCGTTAGATTCGAGCCCCTCCTCACGACGTGGCGGCTCGATGCGCAGACCATCGCGCCGCACACCGATGAGACCGCGCCGCTCAGCGAGATGACGATCGATCAGTTCTTAAGCGATCCGAGTCATCGGCTGTATCTCGATACCTACGTCAAGCTCGCCCGCGCCTGTGACCGGCTTGAGCAGCGCGCCGCCGATGGCCAACTGGAGCCGCGCGGCCCTGGTGAGCAGTGGACACCGAGTGCCCGTGGAGCGCTGGGGCCGCTGGTTGCGACAGAAGAGCTGCAGCCGCTGCGCGAGCAACTCAACACCCTGCACGAGTTCGGATACGGTTGGAGCGAGATCGCCGAGTTCACGAGCACGCCGCTCAACGCGGCCCGCGTGGAGCGCATCGCGACCGACGCGACGTACCAGGTGCCGCGCGACGTCTACGATGATCTGAAAGCCGTCGCAGACGTCTTGGAGGACGATCTGCTGGAGCGCCCTGAACCGCTCGTCCGGATGGTGTGGCCTGAGCGAGGGCGACCGGTGGTCGCTCCAGAGGAGACCAGGGTGTTGTGCCGTGAGTTGAAGGACGTTGCGGAACAGGGGGCGACGTGGGAGCAGCTCAGCGCGGCCAGCGATCCGACGAAACCGATTAGCGCTGTGCGCATCAGCCAACTTGCCACTGACCCCGAGGCCCGGCTCTACCTTGACACCTACAGGAAGCTCCGCAAAGCGGTGGTGGCGATCAAGCAGGACATTGCGGCCGGGCGCATCAAGCCGCGCGGGCCTGAAGACCAGGACGCGCTGCGGCAGCGCCTTCAAATCCTGCACTGGGGCTACGGACGGAGCTGGTCTGACATTGGTCAAGCCGCCGATGAACCGGTTGGCGGAGGGGTGATCGCGGCGTTCGTGGACGATCCTACCCGTCAGCTTCGGCAGGAGACCTATGGGCAATTGGTGACAGCGGTCGAGCGCTCCGAGGCGGCGCTCACCGGACCCCATCTGCCCCCGGTGCGGCTCAGCTGGCGGGAGCGTGGCCGGCCCACGGTGCATCCCGAGGATGAGGCGCCGTTGCGTGAGCGGCTGCGCGCGCTTCACGCAGCCGGCTGGAGCTGGGAGGAGATCAGTGCTGCGAGTGACCCGCACGAGCCCGTTGGGGCCGTCCGGATGAGCCAGTTCGCGCGTGACGACGAGGTGAACTTCAGCTTTGAAGTCTTCCAGAAGGCTTGGCTGGCGGCTCATGCGTTGGAACAAACGCCCCTCCCGGTCCGAGAGGAGGCGCTCGCGGAGGGTCGAATCACGAAGCCGACGCCTGCCGCACCCACGCCACCTCCAGCGCCCCCGGTCAGTGCCGAGCAACACCTGCACGTGAAACCGGCTGATCCAGCCGTGGTGCAACGAGAACTGAGGACGCTCCTTCGAGCAGGCCGCGACGAGCCGTTGATCGCACGGATGGCCAAGACCGACGTGGCCAGCGTCAAGAAAATCGCTGAAGGGGCCAGGGTCCGTAAGGAGGTTGTGCAGGAGGTCCACCGAGTGACCCAGGAGCTCAAGGCACGTGCCACATCGCTCCAGACTCGCCTGAAGGAAGCGGTCCGGGCGGGTCATCTACGGACCGTAGCCCGTAAGGCCGGTGTGGCCCAGGATGTGCTGGAGACGATGGTAGTATCTCGCTGGAGCCCGGCACCAGCGATTGAGAGACGGGTCGAGAAAGCGCTCGATGAGGTCGAACGGAGCAAGAAGCCCACGAAACCACGGGGTCCCGTCAAGGCGTTCCTTGAAGGACAGGATGCTGTCCCGTCTGGCCTCAGGCAGGCCGTCCTGCAGGGGGTGGTGCACGCCCTCACGATGCCGGTCCTCGTAAGCGCGATGACCGGCACGCTGGGCTGGTCGGCGCTCACCGCCTCGGTGGTGCTCAGCGCCGCCACGGCCCTCCTGAGCCGCCTCTCGCAATTCTTCGCCCGCGGGCAACTGGGTAAGCGACATCCGGTGCTCAGGCGTTTCGCAGAACCTCTCCTCCTCGTTATGACGGCCCTCAGCCTCCTCGGCCTTGACCCGAATCTCCTCTCGACACTCCAATCCAGCCCCCTCTTGACTCCGATCGGTGCGCTGTACAGCTTGGCAGGACTCATCGCGGCACCCCTGAACCACCGCGTTCAACGGAGCCTTGGGATGGTGGAGCAGGAGCAGCCGCGGCGCCGCGCGAGCCTCCAGGGCATGGAAGCCACTGCAAGAGCAGCGGCGTCGCAAGGGTGGGACATTGCTGAGACGCTCTGGACGAGTATTACATCAGGGCAGCCGGTTCCTGAGGCAGCCCGCGCCAAGCTGGCCGAAGTGCAGGCCATGTTGCCTGCGCTTACCGAGGCAGAGCAGTCTCTGCCGGCAGGACGAAGCCAGCCGGCGGCCAAACGGATTGCCGAGTTGAGAGAACAGTTGAAGCAGGAACAGGCGAACACCATTCGAGTTAGCGTGCTGACCAATGGCGCAGAGAATCTGGAGATGCGCTCACAGCTCGAGAAGTTTGCCGCGCTCCAGCTTGAAGTGGCCCAGCAACATCTCAGATCCCGGCGCGACGTGGAAGCCCTCGCTGCGGTGGTCGCAGCGCACAATGCGCTCTTGGAATTGTCCGGGTGGTCATCCCAGGTAACAGGGCTCGGCCGCGTGACGCTGCGGCAGCAGCGGTTCGCAACGCAGGGCGAGCCGGAGCACGAAGTCGTCGCCCGCGAGCCTCGAGAGGTGCCGTATGACGATACCCCAAGCGCCTTTCGCAGCCAGCTCCATATCTTGGAGAACCAGGTG
Organism: Candidatus Omnitrophota bacterium; assembly: GCA_016206675.1. Taxonomy (GTDB): domain Bacteria; phylum Omnitrophota; class Gorgyraeia; order Aquiviventales; family Aquiviventaceae; genus JACQRD01. Next base: position 7,131 of record JACQRD010000040.1, on the reverse strand, counting down.
CAGGATCTGCGGGAGGTGCTCCGGCACATCAAGGCGCTGGGAGATTTGGAATCCGCACTCCTGCTCGGCACCGTACCGGCAGATGTCGCCGCGCAATTAACGCAGCTGCAGCAGGAAGTCGCGTGGACCAGGCGGGGACATGTCGATGGCAAAGTCGATGCGCGAAAGGAGCTGGGTGAAGCCGTACAGGCCCTCACCGGCGCGCCGAAGCCGTTGGAAGCGATCCAGCACATGCGCAGCGCCAAACAGGCCCTGCAGACGCAACGCCTGCCTGAGCTGATGCAGACGCACCAGGGGGTGCGGGCGCGAGTGATGAAGCTCCACCACCAGATGCGCCGCGAGCGGGCATGGGTGGTTGCACTCACCGCCGTGATGGTTCAGAGGGTGGACGGGTTGGAAGAGCAAAGCCGATGGTTCAGCCAGATCGCGGGTTTGCTGAGTACGTCACCTGATCAAGACGACCCAGCATCCGGTCAATACCCGCCGAATGGGTTCGCGTACGAAACGCTGACCCCGCTGCTGGACGCGGTGCATGGTCGCGTGGTCGCAGCCCGGGCAGCCCTCGATCAGGAGCAGGCGGCTCGGGAAGAGCTTCAACGTCTGCGTCGCGCGCTGGCATCGACCCGCCTGGCGCAGAGCGGGTTGGCGCAGATTGTCGATGACCTGAACCAGATGGCGAAGTGGTTAGGTTCGGGGCTCTATCGCGACTGGCGGACGGCGGTTGGAGAGGTTGCCCGAGCGTTGGCCGAACCGCAGACCAACCTGCAACCGGCTGATCTTCAACCGCTTCACAGGTGGTTGGCCGATCGGAGCGTGAGGCTGTCCGCTCCACGCATGATCTCAGCGGGCGAGAGCGCTGCCGCGCGGCGAATCAGTGAAGTGCTGCCGATCCTTGAGTGGATGAGGCTTGCCGCGGAAGAAGCCCTCACTGACCCGAAGGACCGCGCCCTCTTACAGGGGCTGCGCGGCTGGCTGCTGCAGATCATTCTTGATCTGAAACAGGTGGATGTTGCCGCGCGTGACCGCGCGCTGGCAGCGGTGTATCCACGCGGCCAACGTCCTGCCTCGATCCAGGTCGCCATTGATGATCTCGACCGCCGTGTGCGCGAGGCGGAACAAGTTCCCCTCGGCGCCAGCGAGCTTCACAGCACGATCGACGCGATTCGGGATCAGCTCTTGCCGCTGCAGGTGCCGTCGAATGCCCTTGTTCCGTCAGGTGATCACCTTTCCAGTCCTCCGGGGGGACCATTGACGAGGCCGTTCAAACTCGTCCATGAGCTTGGTCATCTCGTCAACGGCCTGTTGGTTGGTGCAAAGGTGAGCCGGCTGCATCGGGTTTCTGATGCCTCGGGCCGCTTCGTCCGATACAGGGTCTCCATCAGCGGCATGGCGCCCACTCCTAGCTGGGGAACTCGAGAGCACCTGCGCCATCTCTTCGTCGCATCGGGCGGGGCGATGGCCAGCCTTGCCGCCGCGGCTGTCGTTCCGCTCATCGCCGGTGTGCTGGCGTACCGCATGGGGATCGAAACGCTCGGTCAGTTTGCGCTCGAGCATATGTTTCTGAGCGAGGGGCTGGCGATCCTCGGCGTTGCATGGATGCTCGGCAACTACGCCATGGCGTACTGGATATGGGATGAAGATGGCCGGGAGTCCGACTGGAACCGTATTCGGCACTCGCGTGCCTACTTCACATCCGGGGAAACGGCCAGGACCACGCTCTGGCCAGAGAACGACCGGTTCTTCTCCCCAGGCCAGGAGCCGGACGACCAGGGGCTGCTGAAACAACTGCAGGAATCGCGGGACGCGTTACACGCCGTTGAACAGCGTGCCGAAGCCGTATTCGTCCAGGGCCTCCGCGACTGGCTGCTGCAAACCTATCCTGACCTGCGCAATCCTCAGCAGCACACGCTCAACGCGCGGGCGCGCCAGCTCAGGATGGCTCAGAAGACGCTCGCGGGGTACATCGGCAGGAGCAGAACCGACCAGGCATGGAAGCGGTTTGGCCTGGCGCGGATGCGGCAGATCGCCAACAGGTTCGACCTTTCGCTCGAGGATCTCATGGGAGGCGCCCGCGGGTTGCTCTCCGAGCTGCAGGAGATTGAGCGCGGACGCCATCCTGGTCAGCATCGCTGGGTCACGGCGCTGAACAGCCTTCGTGCCGCCACAATTGAGCGCTACGGGCAGGCTCACTGGGATCGCATGCTTGAAGCCCTGGCCACTCGCCTGGATCCAGGCAAGGTCACCTATGTCAACGGGTTAACCGATGAAAGCGTGTCCCTGAGCGCTGTGAACCGGGTGACGGAGGCGCTCGAAGAGGTGCTTGGGGCCAAACAGCCGAACGAAGCGCCGGCAGCGCCCGAGGAAGCCATACCCGTCGTCGAGGAACCTGCAGCGGCATGGAGCCCATCCCAGGTGTTCCGTGAGGCCGTGGAGCAATGGACCCGACTTCAGCAGCGCCTTGAGCGCCATCTGGCCATCCTGGAGCGCGCGCGCCAGAGTCAGGAGCCGGAGGTGCTCGAGATCCGCCGCTCAGCACTAGGGCGCATCGCAGGGCTCGCAAGCGGATCGTTCAGCGCATTGTCCAGAGAGTTGCGGATGGCGCGATGGGCGCTTGGGCTCTCTCAGGCCGAGCTCGCGCAGCAGGCCGGCATCACACTGGAGGAGCTGCAATCCCTCGAAGACAACGGCGGCTGGTCGGAGCGCCTTGGCCAACCGCTACCGGAGCTTGGAGCGCGACTGCAGGCGCTGACCAGGGCGTTTACGGCTCGGCTGGCTCGTATGACCTCGAGCCAGCCGCCGGCGCGCCAGGGTGGAAAGCCTTCGCCCCGCGCACCGCTCAACAAAGCCGCCGCGTCGATTGAGGCAGCCTTCCTCATTTTGCTGGGTCTCATCGTAATTGGCGGCGTCGCCGTCGCGCTCATGACGAGCTATGTGGCCTTGCGGTGGCGGCTTGTCGATGCGGCGACCGTTCTCTTCCGTTGGATACCGAAAGCGAACGTGCATCAGCATCTAAGCGGCTCGGTGACACCGGAGCTGGCGCTCGAATTGTACTGGAACGATCGCTCCGCGCGGCGCACATTCCTCAAGCGGCTTACAGGTGAGCAGGGCGTCGAATCGTTGAGCGATGACGCCGTCGACCGGCGCTTCATTGACGCAATGGGCCGGCGCGGCGATCCGCGGGCGATTGCGCGGATGCGCGCGCTGATCGCCTATGAGCCCTCGGCCGGGACTGGCGACCACACAGACTACGAGCGCCATCTCGATCCGGCGCGGATTCTCTTCGAGAGCGAGCGCGGGCTTAACGCCCTGCGGCGCATCGCCTACGAAGTGGCGATGGCCAATGATCGCGATGGGGTTCGGTACCTCGAGCTGCGAACGCTCGGGGTGCGCGATGGCATCGACTTCGCCGATGAGGAGATGGATCGGACGCTCACCGCGATCGTGGAAGGCTTAACCCGAGCCGAACGTGAGACGAAGGGCCGCTTGCGCACGGGCCTCCTCATGGGATTGGTGCAGGGGCTCACGCCAGGGCAAGCGATGGCGCAGGTCGCCGCACTGGTGCGCATCCGCAATCGGTGGCGGGCGACTCATCCGGCGGGCGATGCCGACAAGCTCCTTGGCATCGACAGCCTCCGAACCGACCCGTCCTTTGATCCGCAGCGCCATCTCGAGGCCTTCAAGTTGGCCAAACGGGAAGGGTTGCACGTGGGGATCCATCTCGCAGAAGCCTGGTTGCCGGGTGAGCTGGAGGCGACGCTGCGCCATGCTCGCGCCCTCTTAGATGAAGGGATCGTGGAGCGTGCGGCGAATCTCAACGCGCTGTTGGTGGATCCCGAGTCGCTGCCCGAAGTGGAGCGCGCCACGATCCGGGCGCTCCAGGAGGAGATCATCGCGCTGCTCGTTGCGCAGGGCATTCCGGTTGAGGTCAACCCCACCAGCAACGAGCGGCTGTCCCAGTCCTTGCGTGACGTGGAAGGCTGGCGCTTCAGAGACGTCACTGAGCTCATCGACCGCGGCGTCCACGTGGTGGTCGGTCAGGACAACAGCGAAACCTTCGTGACGGGCGGCCTCAGCCGTGAGATCGCCCGCCTCGGCCTGACGGGAATCATGGGACGTCCGCTCTCCCTCCGAACCATCTGGCGGCTCGCCCGGCGCAGTCGTGAGGCCAGCTTCTTGACGCCGAAGCCGCAGGTGGCGCGAGAGGTGCGGGTGGACACGCCGGTCTGGCTCTTCCTTGGGCCCCCGGGGTCTGGCAAGACGTACACCAGTGGGGAAATCGCGAATCGCCTGGGCGTTCCGCATATCTCGCTCGGAGACCTCTTCCGGGAGGCTGCGGCGAGCGGCCAGGCACTCAAGATCGACACCGCGCTGGACCTCCTCGATGCCATGCTCGCTGAGCGCAGCCACACGCTTCGCGCCGGTCTGGTGCTCGATGCCACGCCGCTGGAGCGTGGCGAGATCGAAACCATCCACCGCATTTTGGAGCGGCATGGGTTCACCGTCCGCCGCATCGTCCACCTGACGGCGACCGAAGAGCAATCCATCGCGGCGATGTCTGCGCGCAAGCGGCCAGGCACCTGGATTGCGGACCAAACGGCTCCAACAGAGGATGATCCCACCGCCCGGCACCGCCGCTACGAGATCTACGCATCTGTCGTCGCCCCCGATGTGGACGCCCTCAAGGCCCAGGGCCGCCAGATCGTTGAGGTCGCTAGCGAGCCGAAAGACACGCTGACCTCGCGGGCGCAATTTGCGGTGGAGGAGGCAACCCGCCAGCAGTTTGCCGCGGTGCTCGAGGCGCTGCGCACGGCGGCGTACGGCCCGGAGGGCACCCTCGTCCTGCCGACGGCGGCCGATGCCTGGGATTACTACTGGGCGATCACGGACTTGATCGCGACACGGGTGATCGGCCCCCAGTTCAGCGATGAGGAGCGCGCAGCGCTGCCGATGTTCCGCGAGGCGCTGTGGCACCTGGTGACCAACGCGGTCATCCACGGCAACGGCCAGCAGCCGATGCGCGTCGTGCGGATCGGCTGGCGCATCACCGCGGATCGGATCACGGTGACGATCGATGACGAGGGCCAGGAACCCTTTGGCACGAGCCGTGAGGTCGTCTTCGACGGCAACGTCCAGATTTCGGGGAACGTGAAGCACTTCCAGGTGACCCAGGAAGCCATGCGCCGGCTCGGCGGCGACTTGATCGCAGAGGATCTGACGACCAACGGAGACACGCGCGGTCATCGGGTGCTGCTTTCGGCGTCGCGGGCAAGGGTCCGGCTGGCCGCCTCACAGGCGGATCCTGCGGCTGAAACGCTCCTCTGGCGCATCCCGGGACAGTTTGCCGCCTTGGAGCGGATGGCGACAGATCTCATGCGGGCGCGCGGGGGAGAGCCGAATGCCGCGTTCCGCCTTATGAGCATCGGCTCCTCCACCGGCGAGGAGCCGGCAACCGCGGTCAGCGTCCTCCAGGGCGTGCTGGAGCGCTGCCCGGAATGCCGCGCGGTGCGGCCACGCACGGTGGCGGTTGAACTCAATCCTGAGCGAGCCGAGCTGACCCGCCAGCAGCTCCGGAAGCCGTCGTTCTATTCGGAACAGGTCAACACCAAGATTGTAATTGAGAATGCGTTGCCGGTTGCGCTGCGCGCGTTCATCGCGCAGCGCGCCCCGGCGCTTGCGAAGCGGCTTCAAGAAACGGGCGATGTGGACCAGTGGACGCAGGAGGCGCGCGAAGACCTCGCTACGCTGCTGAGCGATGCGGTCAATGAAGGCGTGCGCGCCGCCCAGACTACCCAGGAGATCGTGGTCACGGAACGCTCCGCCCTCTCCGACGAAGTCGGGGAGGAGCTGCGCCAGAGCGATGTCGTGTTCGTCAATAACGTCGCACTGTACTGGCCCGAGGATGAGATCAGGGCGTTCGCCGGACGATTGCACGGGCTGCCCGAGGGCGCCTATGTGATGACGACGAAGGACGACGGGGACCCGCTGCACAAGTTGCTGCTGGCGGACACCGAACACTTCGAGCTAGCGCAGGAGGGGAAGCGCTGGGCGCTGCTGCGGCGGCAGCCGGTTCACTTCGCGAAGCCGCCGACGGGCGAGCGCAGCGCGGTGGAGCAGTCAGCCGGGAAGCAGCCGCTCTCGCCTCGAGCGCTCGTTGAGCAATTGAGGCAGGTCATGGCCAAAGCAACAGACAAGGAAGTCATCTTCACAGCCCTCCCGGTTGGCGCTCATTCCTCCTTGGTACGACTTGATGCTGCTCCCAAGAACGGGCTCTCCGGTGCGTTTGGCACGCATCGAGCCTTAACAGGGGGGCATCCTCCCGCCTGGATTCCTGGAAATATCGAAGAGCCAGTGGATCAAGCAACAGGCAGGGTGAGTTTCTATGCTCCTGACCCGCGGGAGTACCTCTGGGCGAAGGGCATCGCGCCTCGGGGGACGGAGGACGAGGTGCTTGCGCAAGCGACATCGCAGCTCTCTGAGGATTATATTCGCTTGGCACGAGCCTTCGTGGCGGGTGGGATGCATCCCGATAAACCGCTCCTGGACCTGGAGCCGGTGCGCAGGGTCTTTAGAGCCCGCGGATTTTCGCAACTTCCGGCACCCCTCACGCTGGGTGCGCTGGCCCAATTGCCCCTCCAAGAGGAACTCGAGAGTTCAGTGCCAGGCACCCCGGTAGCTGGCACCGGAGGGACAGGCATCGACAAGACACCCGGCGCCGCCGGGCCGCGGGGAGGTTCCGAGCCTGAACAGAACCTCGCCACGGTGTCGGAAGAGGAGATTCACAAGGCGTATCAGGACTCCTTGAAATTTGGCCAGTGGGTCAGTGTGGACATCACGAAGGATGCGGAGTATTACTTCGGCTCCGCCATCTCTGAAACGGAGCGCGTCCGGCGGCTGCTGAAAGAACTCACCCTCGATCTGCCGGCGGATGCCGCAGAGCATCTCAAACAGCATCTGGCCCGTTCCGACTTGGCGGAGGGTCTGCGACAGGCCTACCTTACCCTCCAGGCGGCCATCGGGGCCTCCCCCCGCCGCGCCGAGCTTCGCGGCGCTCGCTACGTCATCAGCTTCAGCGACGATCCGCGCTTCCAAGACGCCCGTATCCTCGCTCATGCGGGGCGCCAGAGCGACAAG
>JACQRD010000037.1 GCA_016206675.1 Candidatus Omnitrophota bacterium | reverse complement strand
GCGATGAGGAAGCGCACTCCTTCAAGACCGCCAGGAGCGCGTCGTAGGCATTGCGGCAGTGGATCAGCACCGGCAGGTTGCGGCGGTGGGCGATCGCGAGAAAGGCGCGCAGGGCGCGATCCTGGTTGGCCGGCTGCGCCCGTTGGCGGTAATAGTCCAGCCCGATTTCGCCGATGGCGACGACGCCGGGCTGCGCCGCCAGCGCGTCGATGTCGGCGAGGTCGGCATCGGTGACGCCATCGGCGTCATTGGGGTGCACGCCGACGGCGGAGGCCACCATCTCTGGATACCGCTTCGCCAGCGCCACATTCGCCTGGCTGGCTTCGACCGAGGTGCCGATGCTGACACAGCGCCGCACGCCGGCCGCCCGCGCTCGCTCCAACACTACCTCCACCGAGGAGGCTAGGGGCTCCATATCCAGGTGACAGTGCGTGTCGACGAACGGATCGACGGCCAACGGCAACGGAACGCGCTTAGGGGGCGGGGGCCGTCCGTCCTGAGAGGGGGCACATGCCCATGCGCTTCATCCCCCACCCTCCCCGGCCGCACTGGACGGCGCACGCCAACCCCACAAAGCTGACCACGATGATCGCCACCCCGACCCAGCGGCCGATTCGCTGCAGCATACCCTTATGCTTTTCCGACCGCTCGAGCACCAAGTACCCTGCCGCCGCGGCGATCAAGTACCCGGCTCCTCCGTACATCATGGCCTCCTCTCCAACACCTCCGACATCCCCTGCATGAGCTGTCCCATGGACACCACGTCCACACCGACCGGCAACTCGAAGATCCGATCCTCAATCCCCGCGCCCAGCATGACGTTGCTGATCTCCACGGTCATGCGGCCTTCTGTGTTGTCCATCTCGACGCGCAGCGGAAAGCGCAGCCGCTGCGCGACCCACACCGTCGTGGTGCCGCGCTTGACCGGGTCATCGTAGCGGTACACGTCGCACGGCTCGCCGTTGAGGGTCTCGGTCCGAAGGCGCGTGGCATTGCGCTCTTTCAGGTAGCCGAGGTAATCGTCCGGGCGCTCCACCGCGGCGGCCATCCCCGGCATCAGGGCATTCATCGACATGACCATGCCTTGGCTCGGCAAGTACTGATAGAGGCCGCTGCGGTTCTTGATGATGACCGCCTCCATCCCGCCAATGGTGGTTTCCATGCGGAACTGGTCGTCTTTCAGCCGCACGGTGGAGACGATCACCTGCCCCTGCGTCGTCACCTTTTGGTCATAGGCGACGGAAAACGCCGAGGCCGCCTGCGGGAGCAACCACGCGGCGGCCAGCAGACTCCACAGCACCCTGCGCGCGTAATGCCTCATCCCCCCACCTGCCGCGGTCCGCCTACGGCGGACAGGAATGCCCTGAGTGATCCTTTCCGACCGCCGCATTCCAGGCAGCGCATGGCTGTCTGAACGCTTGGAGCGCTGCCTCCGGCAGGTGGGGGGATCATCCCGCATCATGATAGCAGAGCCGGGCGGCGTTTGAAAGCGCTCGCCGTCGAGGCTATACTAGGGAGCCCATGACACCTCGCACGCTGTTCGAAAAACTGTGGGACCGCCACGCCGTCACGACCCTGCCGGATGGCGCCACCCTCCTCTATATCGACCGGCACCTGGTGCACGAGGTGACCAGCCCCCAGGCCTTTGAGGGGCTGCGGCTGAGCCGCCGCACGGTCCGCCGGCCGGAGCTGACCTTCGCGACGATGGACCACAATGTGCCCACGGATGACCGGCTGGTCATCCGCGACCCGATCTCCAGGGCGCAAATCGAGGCGCTGGAGCGCAACTGCCGCGAGTTCGGCATCACCCTCTACGTCCTGCAGAGCGAGCAGCAGGGCATCGTCCACATTATCGGTCCTGAGCTGGGGCTGACCGTCCCCGGCACCACCGTCGTCTGCGGCGATTCGCACACCTCAACGCACGGCGCCTTCGGCACCCTGGCCTTCGGCATCGGCACCTCCGAGGTGGAGCATGTGCTGGCCACCCAGACCCTGCCCCAGCGCAAACCGAAGACCTTCAAGGTGGAGTTCGCCGGCCGGCCCAAGCCGCCGGTGAGTGCCAAGGACTTGATCCTGAAGCTGATCGGCACCATCGGCACTGCCGGCGGCACCGGCTACGTGCTGGAATATGGCGGCGAGGCCATTCGCGGCTTGTCGATGGAAGGCCGGCAGACGGTCTGCAACATGAGCATCGAAGCGGGCGCGCGCGCCGGCATGGTGGCTCCGGATGACGTCACCTTCACCTACCTCGCCGCCGGCAACCGCCCCTTCGCTCCCAAGGGCCAGGCCTTCGATGAGGCCGTGGCCTTCTGGAAGACGCTGCCTTCTGATCCGGACGCCGCCTTTGACCGGACGCTGACCATCAACGCCGCCGAGGTGGCCCCGCAAGTCACCTGGGGGACCAGCCCCGGCATGGTGACGGATGTTACCGGCCGCGTGCCCGAGCCCGATGGCGTGCCGGGCTATAGCCGCAAGGATGTGGAGCAGGCGCTGCAATACATGGACTTGACCCCTGGCACGCCGATGACGGAGATTGCCGTCGACACGGTGTTCATCGGCAGCTGCACCAACGCGCGCATCGAGGATCTGCGCATTGCCGCGCGCGTGTTCAAAGGGCGCACGGTCGCCCCGCGGGTGAAGGTGCTGGTGGTGCCGGGGTCACAGCAGGTGCGCCGGCAGGCGCAAGCCGAGGGGCTGGACTCCATCTTCAAAGCGGCGGGCTGCGACTGGCGCCAGTCCGGCTGCAGCATGTGCTTGGGCATGAACCCGGATCAGCTGAAGCCGGGCGAGCGGTGCGCCTCCACCTCCAACCGCAACTTCGAGGGTCGCCAGGGCAAAGGCGGACGCACGCACCTGGTCAGCCCGGAGATGGCCGCGGCGACGGCCATCGCCGGCCACTTCGTCGACATTCGTCAATGGCCTACTGCTGGCGGGTGACGCGGAGCGGGGCCCCGCGCCGGACCGCAGGCGCAGGGGGATGGGGGGCAAGAGAAAGCGCTCTCCGAATGATCCCCCCGCCGAGGACCGCCGTGGGGTGGCGCAGCGGCAGGACCCGCGAAGCCTACCAGTGACAATGCATAAGAAGGTGTCATAGCTTAACCTTCGATTCAGGAAACTGCTCAAAGGCCTCTGAGAGATCGCGGATAAACCGCGCCGCCTGGCCTCCGTCGATGATCCGGTGGTCGTAGGAAAGACTCAGCGGCAGCATCAACCGTGGTTCCACCGCTTGGCCTCTGACTGCCGGCTTCAGCACGCCACGGCCGATCCCAAGAATGGCCACCTCAGGGATGTTCACAATCGGGGTGAAGAATGACCCGCCGAGCCCACCCTGGTTCGAGAGGCTGAAGGTGCCACCTTTGAGCTCCTCCAGTGCTACCTTGCGAGCCCGGGTGCGCTCGGCTAGCTCCGGCAGCTCCTTGGAGAGCTGCAGCAGGCTCTTCTTATCGACGTCGCGCAGCACCGGCACGATCAAGCCCTGCTCGGTGTCCACCGCGATGCCGATGTGGTAATACTGTTTGAAGACCAGCTCGCCGGATGCCTCATCCAGGCTGGCATTGAAGATCGGATGCTGCTTCAGTAGCTCGGCCACCGCGACGAGCGCGAAGGAGGTCAGCGTGAGCTTCGCGCCCTTCTGCTCGTAGGCCGCATCGTACTTCTGCTTGAGGGCCATCAGGTCGGTGATGTCCGCCTCATCGAATTGGGTCACGCGCGGCACGCTGGCCCAGGAGAGCGCCATCTGCTTGCCGATGGCCTTGCGCAGCGACGTCACCGGTTTCTTGGTGACCGGCCCCCACTGCGAGAAGTCCACGGAAGGCGCTGCCGCAGCCGCCGTCCGCTGTGGCCGCTGCACGTAGGCGCGCAGATCGGCCATGGTCACGCGGCCGCCGGCTTCGCTGCCGCGCACGCGTGCCAGGTCAATGCCCAGCTCGCGCGCCACCTTCCGCACCGAGGGAGAGGCCGGCGGAGGCGCTCCGCTCGGCGAGTGATAGACGTAGTCCTCCGCTGTGGGTGCTGCGGCGTTCTTCGACTGTTGTTCAGGACGCCGTCCCGAGCGAAGTTGAGGGACGACGGCAGGCGCTGCCGCGGCCTCTCCTCCAGCGCTGTCAAGCGTGATCAGCTTCTGGCCCACCGACACCTTATCCCCGGCGTTGACGTGGACCGCGGTGACGGTACCCGCGGCCGGCGACGGGATCGGAGCGACGGCCTTCTCGTTTTCCAGCTCGATGATCGTCTGGTCCTTCTTGATGACATCGCCGACCTTCACCAGCACGTTGACCGCCGTGCCGGATTCCGCGCCTTCACCCAATCGTGGCAATGTCACAATCATAGGAAAGTCCTTTGTCTGATTACGCAGATCGCCAGATACGTAACACACTCACTGCTGATTACACAGATTAAAACCCCTCTATCTGCGTAATCAGATCTACAACTCGCGGATGGTCCCGCGATCTGCGAAATCACATCATAGAATTACTGGATAGATCTTTTCAGGATCGACCTTCAGGCCTTTGATGGCGCGTGCCACCACGGAGGCGTCGATCGCGCCGTGCCGCTGCAAGGCGTAGAGGGTGGCGATGACGGTGCACTCGGTATCGACTTCGAAGAAGCGGCGCAGGTTCGTCCGGGTATCGCTGCGGCCGAAGCCGTCCGTCCCCAGCGTCATCAACCCGCCCGGCACCCACGGGGCGATCTGATCCGGCACGGTCTTCATGTGATCCGACACCGCGACAAAGACGCCCTGTTCATTCGCCAGCGCGGTTTCCAGATAGGAGTGCTTCGGGGGCTCCGCGGGATGGAGCATGTTCCAGCGCTGAGCGCGAAGTGCCTCGGTGCGCAGCAGCTTGTAGCTGGTGACACTCCACACATCCGCCGAGACATCGTAGTGCTCGGCCAGCACCTCTTGCGCTTCCAGCGCGCTTAAGATCAGCGGCCCGCTGCCGAAGAGATGCGCCCGATGCGTCTTCTTCGCCGGACCCGGCTTAAACTTGTAGAGGCCCTTGACGATCCCCGGCTCGGCTGCCGCCGGCATCGGCGGCATCGCATCGTTCTCGTTGTAGAGGGTCAGGTAGTAACAGAGCTCCTCACCGTCGACGTACATCCGCTTCAGGCCCTCCTGGATGATGACGGCGATTTCATACGCGAAGGCCGGGTCGTACGCCATCAGCGTGGGGATCGTGCTGGCGTGCAGATGGCTATGGCCGTCCTGATGCTGCAGGCCCTCCCCGTTCAGCGTCGTGCGGCCGGCGGTGGCCCCCAGCAGAAAACCCTTGGCCCGGATGTCGCCCGCCAGCCACATCAGATCGCCCACGCGCTGGAAGCCGAACATCGAATAATAGATGTAGAACGGAATCATGGGCAGGCCGTGGGTCGCATAGGAGGTCCCGGCGGCGATAAACGACGAGATCGATCCCGCCTCGTTGATCCCCTCCTCGAGAATCTGGCCGTCCTTCGCTTCCTGATAATAGAGGAGGCTCTCCTTGTCGACCGGCTCGTAGAGCTGCCCCTTCGAGGAGTAGATGCCCACTTGCCGGAAGAGCGAATCCATCCCGAAGGTGCGCGCTTCATCCGGGATGATCGGCACCACCCGCTTGCCGATGCCCTGATGGCGCAGCAGCTTGGTCAGCACCCGCACAAACGCCATCGTCGAAGAGGCCGCCAGCGCTCCGGAGCCCTTGAAGAACTCCTCATAGAAGGCCCGCTCCGGCACCGCCAGCGGGGTGGCCGTCACCACCCGCTTGGGCAGGAAGCCGCCCAGCGCCTTGCGCCGCTGCTGCACATACTTCGCCTCTGCGCTGTCGGCCGGCGGCCGGTAGAAGGGGGCGTCGACGACATCCTCGTCGGAGATGGGGATTTGGAAGCGCGCGCGGAACTCGCGCAGCTCCTTCTCGTTGAGCTTCTTCTGCTGGTGGGTGATGTTGCGCCCTTCGCCTGCCTCGCCCAACCCGTACCCTTTGATGGTGTTGGCCAGGATCACCGTCGGCGTGCCGGTGTGCTCCACCGCCGCCTTGTATGCCGCGTAGACCTTCTTGGGATCGTGGCCGCCGCGCAGCAGCCGCCGGATCTGCTCATCCGTCAGATGGTTGACCGTCTCGAGCAGCTCCGGATACTTGCCGAAGAAATGCTTGCGGATGTAGCTGCCCGGCTCAACCGAATACTTCTGGAAATCACCGTCGACGGCTTCCTCCAGCCGCTTCAGCAGCAGACCTTTCGTATCCGCTTTGAACAGCGGGTCCCAATCTGAGCCCCAGAGGACTTTGATGACGTTCCAGCCGGTGCCGCGGAAGATCCCTTCAAGCTCCTGGATGATCTTGCCGTTGCCGCGCACCGGCCCATCCAGGCGCTGGAGGTTGCAGTTGACGACCCAGATCAGCTCGTGCAACCCCTCGCGCCCGGCAAGCGACAAGGCGCCGACGCTCTCCGGCTCGTCCATCTCGCCGTCGCCGACGAAGCACCACACGCGCGGCAGCTCGCCGGCGAGCAGCCCGCGAGCCTTCAGATAGCGATGAAAGCGCGCTTGGTAAATGGACAAAATCGGCCCCAGCCCCATCGACACCGTCGGAAACTGCCAGAAGTCCGGCATGAGATACGGATGCGGATAGGAGGACAAGCCACCGCCTTCGGCCAACTCCTGGCGGAAGTTGTGCAGATGGCGCGCGTCGAGCCGGCCTTCGACGTAGGCGCGGGCGTAGTTGCCCGGCGAGGCATGCCCCTGGAAGTAGACCAGATCCGCCGGATGCAGGTCGCTGCCGCGGAAGAAATGGTTGAAACCCACTTCATACAGCGTGGCACAGGAGGCGTAGGTGGAGATATGGCCGCCCAGGCCGTCGTGGATGCGGTTGGCCTTCACCACCATCGCCATCGCGTTCCAGCGGATGTAGCTCTTGATGCGCCGCTCGATCTCACGGTCGCCCGGATACGGCGGCTCGGCCTCCGCAGGAATCGTGTTGACGTAGGGGCTCGTCATCGGCTTAGAATACCCCCGCGATGCGCTATCTGGATTTGACCTTTGCCACGCCGCAGGAAAACCTCGCCTGCGACGAAGCCTTGCTCGAGCTGGGCGAAGCCACCGGCCAGGAGCTGCTGCGCGTCTGGCAGCCCCGGCAGCACTTCGTCGTCCTCGGCTACGGCAACGCCCACCGCATCGAGGCCGATCTGGACGCCTGCCGGCGGCGGCGCATCCCAGTGCTGCGCCGCATCTCCGGCGGTGGCACCGTGCTGCAGGGACCGGGATGTTTGAACTTCTCTCTCATCCTGCGCATCCGGCCCGGGCCGCTGCAGACGATCACCGGCACGACGCGTTTTGTGCTGGCCCGGCACCAAGAGGCTCTGGCACCGCTGGTGGCAGCACCGGTACGGCTGGCAGGCTCAAGCGATCTGACCCTGGGCAATCGCAAATGCTCCGGCAACGCCCAGCGGCGCAAGCGGCGCTGCGTGCTGTTCCACGGCACGCTGCTGCTGCACCTCAATCTGCAGCTCATGGAGCAGCTGCTGCCGCTGCCCGCGCGGCGGCCGGCCTACCGCCGCGATCGCCCGCACCAGCGCTTTCTCATCAACCTCGGCCTTGCGCCGGACAGAGTGAAGGCCGCCTTGCAGCAGGTGTGGGATCCGACGGGCCTCCTGGAGCGCGTGCCGCTCGAGCACATCAGCCGGCTGGCCAGGAGTCAATACGCCACCGACGCGTGGAACTACCGATTGTAACACACAGAACCGTAGCCTCGCCACAGACAGCGATCGAAGAAGGCCACGGAAGCACCAATAACCAAATCCCAAATTCCAAATAAATTCCAAGTACCAAGTTCCAAATTCCAAACGTTTGGTGCTTGGAGTTTGGAATTTGGAATTTGGTACTTATTTGGTGCTTGGGATTTGGTGCTTGGGGCTTTCGCGCGTACCTTCTACCAGCATGGGCTTCTGGGCTTCGGTGAGATGCAACATGATCGTCGCCCGCACCCCGCCCTCGGGGCGGTTGCGCAGATCGATCATCCCGCGGTGCAGCTCGATGATGCTGCGCGTCACCGACAGCCCTAACCCCGTGCCCTGCCCCGGCGGCTTTGTCGTAAAGAACGGGTCGAACACCTTGACGAGCAGCTCCGGCGGAATCCCCTTGCCGGTATCGTCCACCTCGATCACCACCGCGGCTTCTCCCACCTTGAACTGATCGGTGGAACGCTGCCCGACGCCCATCCCGACCTGCGTCAGCGGCTTCACGAAGGTCCGCACCGTCAGCGTTCCGCCGGAGCCGCTCATGGCGTGCGCGGCGTTGGCGAAGAGATTGACGAGCACCTGCTCGATCTTGGTGCGGTCCATGGCGACCGACGGCACTTCCGGTGCCAGCGATGTAACCACCGTCACGTTCGCCTTGTTCAGCTCGTGCTTGACGAGCAGCAGCGCCTGCTCGACCACGCCGTTGACGGCTTCGGTGGTCTGGCGCAGCTCTTTGAAGGCGGCGAAGTCCAGCAGCCCGCGGATGATGGTATCCGCCCGCTTGACCGCCTTGTCGATGTCGCCGACGACGCTCGTGACGAGCTCATCCGCGCCACCCAGCTGCTTCTGGAGAAAGGCCGTGCCCATCAGGATGATGGCCAGAGGGTTTTTGACCTCGTGGGCCACACCGGCGGCGAGCCGCCCCACCGATTCCAATTTCGCCGCCTGAATCAGCTGCAATTGCGCCGCCTGCAAATCGGCGTGCGATTGCTTCAGCGCGGCGTGCGCGGCCTCGCTGCGCTCGCGCGACTCCTGCAGGTCGTCGAGCAGGCTCTGGGTGATCTGCTCGCGGCGCGTGAGTTCCTCCACGGTCCGCTCCAGCGTGGCCGCTTTTTCCCTGAGCTGCTGGTCGCTCTCCTCCAGCTGCGCCTCGCTGCGCCGCTGCTGCTCAATCTTGCGCTCCAGCTCCTGGTTGACGCGGGAGAGCTCCGCCGTGCGCTGCCCCACCAGCGCCTCGACGCGCGCGGAGTAACCCGCCAGCTGGTGCATGTAGAGCCCCAGCAGCAGTGTGAGCAGCAAGCCGCTGACCAGGACGATTTCCGGCTGGCGGGTGCGCTGCGCCTCGCCGAAGGCCGGCGCGGCCCAGGCCTCGAAGCCCCAGGAGCGGCCCGGCAGCCGCACGACGGTGGCCCAGTGAAAAGGACTCGTGAAGCCTGTTCCGGATTCATACATCGGAGGATCCGACGCGGAGGCGGTTTCATCGGTGATGCGAATCGTCATGCCCGCGGTCGCCGGGCGGCGCAACGCCGCCTTGATCAGCTGGGGGGTACGGTGGGTCGAAACGATGAACCCCCTCAACTGGCGGCGGCGATCCTCCGCCGTCTGCGGGGGCGTCTTGGAGTGGTACACCGGCAGGACGATGTACAAGCCCTCCTCTGCGCCAAAACCGCCAGGCTGCACGAGCGCGACGCGCGGGGTGGCGCAGGCTGTCGCGGTTTCCCCCGCTTTGGTGAGGGTGTAGCGGCGGCGCGGCTCGGAGAGCAGATCAAACCCCAGCCTGGATGGGTCGCCCTCAACGGCTTCCACAAACAGGAAGGGAACGTACATCTCGCGCGTTCCCGCCGGGACGAGCTCGCCCTGCGCGGAGACTTCCCGAATCGCAAAGTCGGCCAGGCCATCCTGCCGGGCGGCCTCCTCAACGGTAGAACGCTCGGCAGCCGGCACCAAGGGCGCCCAGGCCAGCGCGTGCAGTGCAGGGCGCTTGGCCAGCAGCCCGCGCACGAAGAAACGGAAGGCCTCCCGGCTGACGGACTCAGACGACGCATAGAAGGCGCCGGTGGACTCCAGCGCTTCCACCGCCTCATCGAACTGCTGCTGCACCGCCGCCGCCAGCTGCGCGGCCTGCTCCTGAAAGGCGGCATAGCGCCGCTGCCGCTCCGCGCTTTGCGCGCCATGAAAGGCGAGCAACGAAAAGACGATCCCGACGAGCACCACCAGCAGCGCGGAGAGGTGCCGTCGCATGGATGCTACACGAAGGACGTCGGTTTGGCTGGGGGTTCAGGGTTCTGGGCTCGGGGCAGTTGCTCACAGCCCACAGCCCTCAACCCACAGCCAAGAAGGGTCTTGAGACGCATATCAGTCGCCGGAGGCGATCGTCGGGCCTTCCCCGGTGATGCGCACCCAGCGGCCGCCCATGAAGACCTCCTTCACTTTTTGATAGCGGCCTCCGCGTCGATCTCCGCGGGGCGGACGGTTGGAGCGTGAGACGGTCCTGCCGGGTGTCGATCGAGGGGCAGAGCCGGCCCCGCCGGGTGTCGGACGGTGGGCGGGCTTGGCGGCAAGCGCCGGTGGAGCCGGCGCCGGAGAGGGCGAGGAAGCTGTCGCTGAGGGGGGCTGAGGCGCGCGCCGGCGTCCGCGCCCTCCTCGGTGGCGTCGACGGGATCCCTCGACTCGCCCCACGGCTGGCGCGGGCAATGGAGCTGTCGTGCTCGACGGCGGGGCGATGGGCTCTGCGGCGCGCTGCCGGAACCACTCCGCGAGTGCTGCGGAAGCGCACGTCCACACCACGCAGAGCTCGCCGGTGCCGGTGTTGCGCAATTCGATCGCACGGCCCTGCGGCACCGCCACGGAGATTCCCGGCACCACGGTCGCCGCGCGGCCATCCACCGTCACGCGCCCCTGCCCCTTATGAATAAAGAGGAAGCCGTCGGCGTCGAAGCGCGCGGCAGGCCACGCGCCCCCCCGGCCCAGAACAAGCAGGCCGGAGGACGGGGCGGCGGATTGCACGAAGACGCGGGCAAGGAAGGGAGCGCCCAGTTGGAGGCGCTCGCCCTCACCCGGCTTGAAGACGCGACTCACTTCTTGGTCTCACAGCTCCCCTTCTGGCAGGGACAGCACTTGAAGAACGCCAGCACGGCCAGCACGCCGGCGATCCCGATCAGTCCGTACACGGCGCGCGACGCGCCGCTCATCGGCCCCAGCAGCTGGGCGACGAGATCGACGTTGAAGACCCCCACGAGCCCCCAGTTGATCGCCCCGACCACTACCAACAACCCGACGAGCTTGCAGATGGCGCACTTGCCCCCACTCGTCATGACCACCTCCGCTGTGACGTCCCCCCGAATTTCACCGGTAGTTTTCGAATTGCAGGGGTGCTCCGAAGTCCTTCCCGCGCAGCGACTGCATGACGGCTTGCAGCTCATCCAACTGCTTGCCGCTGACGCGCACCGCATCGCCGTCGATCCTCGGCTGGACCTTGATACCGAGGTCTTTCACGGTTTTCGTAATGGCCTTCGCCTGCTCGGAGGAGAGCCCCTGCTGCAGCCGGGCCTGCTGCTTCATGGAGCCGCTCGGCAGCGGCTCGGGCTGGCCCCAGACGAACGCCTTCAGCGGCACGCCCCGTTTGGCCAGCTTCGTCTCCACCACATCCACCACGCTGCGCAATTGGGCCTGATGGTCGGCCGTTACCTTCAGCGCGCCGTCGGACTCCTCGTACGCCACGCTGGCCTGGCTGCCGCGGAAATCGAAGCGGGTGGCGAGCTCCTTCTGCGCTTGGGCGATGGCGTTGCGCAGCTCCTGAAGATTGACCTTGGACACCACGTCAAAGCTGTGCTCTTGGGCCATGCGCTATTCTACCACTACGCCCACTTTCAGCGTGATCCGCTTGGGATCCGAAGACCACGGCCACAACGTCGCATAGACCGCCGAATGGTCCTCCTGGGCATCGAGGAAGAGGCATTGGTTGAAGCGAATGCCTCCCAGCCGCTTGACGAAGCGCCGCCGCCATCCCATCCACAGGGCCGGCCGCCCGAACTCCTTCACCGGGGCGCCGAAGTGCTGCTGCAGCAGCTCGCGGCAGCGCGGCAGCTGCTGGCGCGAGAGCGTGGCTTCAAGGTAGGCGGCGTTGGACACCGGGCGCATCTCGAGGGGCACGGCCGCCTTCAGCGCCGCAATCACCGCTTCGACGGCAGCCGGCATGACTAGCGGTTCCGCCGTCCCTGGAATCCGCCACGCCGCGGCCGGCCCTGACGGCGGTGGCCGCCGTCGCGCGGGCCGTGGTGGGGGGTGCTGACGTGATAGTCGAAGGCCGGCAGGGTGACGCGCGGCAGCGTCTTATTCAGCAGCTTCTCAATCGCCTGCACCAAGGGCTCCTCCTCGCGGTCCACCAGCGTGAAGGCGTCGCCGGTGGCCTCGGCGCGGGCGGTGCGGCCGATGCGGTGGACATAGTCCTCCG
Source organism: Candidatus Omnitrophota bacterium (assembly GCA_016206675.1). Classification (GTDB taxonomy): domain Bacteria; phylum Omnitrophota; class Gorgyraeia; order Aquiviventales; family Aquiviventaceae; genus JACQRD01. The sequence goes on along the minus strand of JACQRD010000037.1, from coordinate 1,448 downwards.
GCGTGTGGGGCACGTCGTAATTGATCACATGCGTGATGTCATCGATGTCCAGGCCGCGCGCGGCGATGTCGGTGGCCACCAGCACTTGGCTCCTGCCGCGGCGGAACTGCTCGAGTGCTCGCATCCGCTGGCTCTGGCTGCGGTCGCCGTGCAGGACGGACACCTTGAAGCCGCGCTGTTGGAGCGTCTCGGAGAGGCGGCTAGCAAAATGCTTGGTCCGCGTAAAGACCAGCGCCGAGGTGGTCCCCTCGGCGCGCAGCAATTCCGTCAAGAGGTCGATCTTGCGGGGACGCGGCACCGGGTAGATGGCTTGATGAATGCCGGCGGGGGGGGTCGAGCGCTGCCCGATTTGCACAGTCACCGGATGGTGCATGAACTGGTGGGCCAACGCGGCGATCTCCGGCGGCATGGTCGCGGAGAAGAGCAGGTTCTGCCGCTCGGAGGGCAGCAGCCGCAGGATCTTCTGGATGTCGGGCAAAAAACCCATGTCGAGCATCCGGTCGGCCTCATCGAGCACGAGAATCTGCAAATCCACGAAATCGATGCGGCCGGAGTAGATGTGGTCCAGCAGCCTCCCCGGCGTGGCGGAGATGATGTCCAGTCCCTGCCGGAGGGCCTTGATCTGCGGCTCCATCGGCACCCCGCCGAAGATCGCCGCCCCCTTCAAGGGCACGTAGCGGGAGAGGGCTTTGAGGTGCTCCATGGACTGCAGGGCGAGCTCGCGGGTGGGGGCGACGATCAGGGCGCGCGCGTGGCCCCGGCCGCGGTGCTGCAGCAGCTTGTGCAGAATCGGCAGGACGAAGGCGGCGGTTTTGCCGGTGCCGGTCTGGGCGCAGCCGATGACGTCGCGGCCCGCCAAAATCGGCGGGATGGCCTGCGCCTGAATCGGCGTGGGACGCAAATACCCCAAGTCGTGGATGCCCCGCAAGAGGTCGGGGTGGAGATTGAGCGAATCGAACGCGGGCCCTTCATCCGTGGCGCTGATGGGTGTGATCATGCGGACGATTATAGCAGATGCCGCTTCAATGCGTGGCAGATCATCTGGAGCAGCGGGACCTGCAACGCAGGGTACTGCTGCGCCACCGCAGCCGCGGCGTGGTGCCTCCGGCAACCCCGCTCGCTCAGATGCGGTTCCGAGACGCCCGGCTGCGGCGGACCGGCCGTGAACTCGGCGCCGTCAGTCGGCGCCTCGGACAGCACGGCCGTGCTCTAAAAGCAGTCCGCCTGCGCCGGGCTGAACCGCATAGTCGCTCGCCGGGGTTGCCTGCGGCACTACCAGCGGTCACGACACCAGACCTAAAGCAAGTGAGGCGCCAGCGGCGGCGCGGGCGGACCGCGAGTGACTGTGCGGGCTCAGCCCGGAGGCGGCGACCTGATTTTGAGACACGGCCGGCCTGTCCGACGAGCCTAACCGGCGAGGAGTTGGCCGGCCGGGTCGACGCCCTCCG
>JACQRD010000035.1 GCA_016206675.1 Candidatus Omnitrophota bacterium | reverse complement strand
GGTGTAGACAGTGGCCTTCAGGTGCTTGGCGATTTGGATCGCGGCATGACCCACACCGCTGCCGCCGGCCTGCACGAGCACCGACTCGCCGGCTGCCAGCTTCGCCCGCGAGAGCAGCATGTGCCAGGCGGTGAGAAAGACGAGCGGGTAGGCCGCGGCCTGCTCGAACGACAGCCGGGCGGGCAGCGGCAGGGCGTCCGAGGCCTTGGCGACGATGAGCTCGGCGTAGCCGCCGTCGGTGGCGGCTCCGCGGATGCCGTAGGCAACGCATCGGTTGTCGACGCCGGCACGGCAGGCTCCGCAGACGCCGCAGCTTAAGCCTGGGGCCAGCACCACCCGGTCGCCAGCCTGCCAGCCGGAGACGCCGCTGCCGAGGCGCTCGATGACGCCGGCGACGTCGCAGCCGCAGATGTGCGGCAGCGCAATCTGATAGGCGGGAAGGCCCTGGCGAATCCAGAGGTCGAGATGGTTGACCGAGCAGGCTTTGACCCTGACGAGCAGCTCGCCGGGGCCGGAGGAGGGATCGGGGACGTCGGCGTATTCGAGGACGTCAGGCCCGCCGTGCCTCCGAAATACCACAGCTTTCATCGAACGTTTCGCGTACCGTTGACCGTGTACCGTGGACAGTACACGGTACACCGTTCACGGTACACGACCGTCACTTTGATGCCTAGCTGAGGGCGTTGATGGTCGCTTCGAGGTCGTTCGTGCGCAGGACGATGGAGCCGTCGCTGTGGGAGGTGGACGTGCAGTAGGCGTATTCGAGGTTGATGCCGGCCTCCGCCAGCTTCTGCGCGATGGCCGCCAGCGCCCCGACTTGGTTCGGCACGTCCATCACCACCACGTCGCGGCACTGGATCATCGCGTGCATCTTGGCGAGCACCTGCTCGGCGTCTTTCGTCCGGTCGACCACCATGCGGACGATCGCATGATCGACGGTGTCGAGGATGGAGAGCGCCCGGATGTTGATCTTGGCCTGCGCTAGCGCTTCGCAGGTGTGGGCCAGCATGCCGGGCCGGTTGTCCATGTAGAGCGCGATCTGCTTCTCGATTCGTATCATGGGCTTCTACTGCCTCGACTCTGCTGGCGCTTAAACTGCTCCCACGCGGCCAGCGCTTCGCGATTGGTCGGGTAGTGGTGGCTGAAGCAGGGGACGCTTTCGATCGCCACGATGAGATGCCATCGTGCCGGGGCTGAGCCGTCGCAGATCAAGGTCGGCTCGAACCGGCGCCCTTTGATGACCGCCGCCGCCGCTTGCTTGTTCTTGGTAGATACAGGTCTTTCGGCAATTCGCTGCTTGCCTTCAAGTTGCGTCATCCACTGATGGACGCGGTGGGGCGCCTCCACGAACTCGATCCCCACGTCGAAGAGGTACGGTGGCATGGCGCGCAGATCCAACCGCTGGGTCACCCAGGCTACGCGTCCTGTGCATTCGATCGGCCGCCAGCGCCGTGCGAGGCCGCCTGGCGCCAACTGCAGGCGCACCAACGAACGAACTTCCAGCATCGCGGGCAGCCGAAGGCAGAGGCCTCCTTCGCTGACGTTGACGTGGTTGATCGGCCCGACACCGGTGGGCTGCAGCAGACTCACGCCGAGCAACCCCGGCCAGGACGCCCTGGCAAAGTGCCGGCGTTCCTGCGTCAGAGTTTTGGTAGACATGGCCGTGAGGGTATTGTAGCGTAGATTCCCTGCGATGCCCAGACTTTCGCCGCCCGCGAAACGCATCGGCCCGATTCTCGCAGCGCTGCAGCGCGCCTATCCTGACGCGTGCTGTTCCCTGCGCTTCTCCTCGCCGCTGGAACTGCTCATCGCCACCATCCTCTCGGCGCAGTGCACGGACGCGCTGGTCAACAAGGTGACGGTCGAGCTGTTCAAGAAGTACCGCACCGCCCGTGATTACGCCGAGGCTGATCCGGCGGCGCTGGAGCGCGATGTCTCCCGGGTCAATTTCTATCGGAACAAGGCCAAGAGCATCCGCTCGGCCTGCCGCACCATCGTCGATCACTTCGGCGGGCGGGTGCCCAACCGGATGGAGGAGCTGCTGCAGCTCTCCGGCGTGGCCCGCAAGACCGCCAACGTGGTGCTGGGCAATGCGTTCGGCATGACTGCCGGCGTCGTCGTCGATACGCACGTCATGCGGCTGAGCCAGCGGATGGGGTTCACCGCCCAGACGGATCGGGACAAGATCGAGCAGGACTTGATGGGGCTGCTGCCGCGCGCCCGATGGACCCGCTTCGGGCACCAGATGATCCAGCATGGGCGGGCGGTCTGCACGGCGAAGGCGCCGAAGTGCTCAGACTGTCCAATCGGCAAGCGCCTCTGCCCCTCGTTTACCTCAGACTCAAGACTCAAGACTCAAGACCAAACTTCAAGACGGACGACTTGAGTCTCGGGCCTTGGGTCTTGGGTCTCTACCCTCGCTTTCGAGCACGCGCGAGAGCCAGGCGCGCTGCGCGTCATCCATCGGCAGTACCAGTGCCTCGCGGCGGCCGCGCTCGCTCATTTTGCGCCACGTCTTGCGGACGACCTCCCGCATCGTCCCATCTGGCACCTTGGCCCGGGTGTCGGCGAGCTGGGTTTCGAGGAACACCAGGCAGAGGGCGTCTTCCAGCACGCGCATCTCCGGATCATCCGCCGGACGTTTCTTGAGGATGAGTGATTCGACCCGTTGAAGATCCTCCGGCGCATAGCCGGCCTGACGCATCAGCTCCGCGACCGTCTTGGCATGGAAGGTCTTGAGGGTTTCGCGCCAGCGCAGGTAGCCGGCGCGCGTGCGGGGATATCGCTCGCGCGGAATCGTCCAGCGGCGGACGTGCTGGCCTCTCGCCGCGATCCGCAACCACTCGGAGGCCTCAGGGGCGAGCCGCAGCACCCAGGTGGTGACGCGCCGGGCATAGGCGAGCTCGCGCGGGAAGGGTTTGCCATCGATGGACTCGGTGGTGGGATCGTCCTGATTGAGCCGGTCGATCTGGTCAAGCAGCCGTGGCAGACGCTGAGCGTCCATGGGAGGGGGCCGCAAGCGAGGAGAGGGCGTGCAGCACTTCCTCGATGTGGCCATCCATGGTGCAGCCAGGCGTATCATCCTTCGGATAAAAATACAGGATGACCCGACGGCCGCGCAGCTCGGAGAGCCGCACCGTTTGCCCATCACCTACCCGCAGAGCAAACGCCGGCGCCGGCCGGCCCACCGTCAGTGTGGTTGCTCCCATCACTCTTCCCTCTTACGAGGAGGACTCGTTCTTTAAGAGATCCACCAAGGCTTCGAAGACGGCAGGCCCCAAGAGCCCTGGCATCTTCAATCCATTGACGAAATAGGTCGGCGTGCTGACCACGCCGAGGCGCTGGCCTTCTGCGATGTCGCGGCGCACTGCCTCCATGCCCTCGCCCGAGGCGACGCAGCGGTCGAACTGCTCAAGATGCAATCCCACCTGGTGGGCATCGGCGCGCAATTGGGCCGGTTGGTAGTCGTGCCCCTTGAGGAAAATGCGGTCGTGCAACGGCCAGAACTTGCCCTGTTGGTGGGCACAGGCGGCTGCCGCGGCCACGGCACAAGCTCCGGGATGCACCATCCGGTTGACGGCCTCGTTGCAGGCGGTATCCAGGGGAAAATGCTTGAACACGATCCGGGCATCCGTGCGGCCGGCCAGCATGATCGTGTTGAACTTCGAGGCCTTCTGGCAGGCCGGGCAAAAGAAGTCGCTGAATTCAACCACCGTGACGGGCGCCTGTGCAGGTCCTTTGGAGGGGCTAGCACCCGCCTCCACGTGGACGCGCTGTTCTTTCAAGACGAACTCCGAGACCTGGCGCTTGACCAGCCCGGGCGCGCCATGGCTGACATACGTGGCGGCGGCGTGGGCGGCGACCACGCCGAATGCGGCCAGCGCCGTGCCTCCCCACAATATCCACGCTAACGGCCGCCGCGGACCGGGCAGCAGCGCCTGAAGCGCCGGTCCCGCTCCCCGCAAGAGAGCCCTCCACGGCTGCCCCACCGCCCATCGAGCCGTCAGCAACAGCGCCAGGTTAGTGGCGTAGGTCAACAGGCAGAAGAGGCAGAGGTACTTCACCTGCGTGAGCATCACGATCAATAACACCGCATCGACCAGCACAAACGCCAAGGCCAGCGCGGCCAGGGCGGTCATCGCCTGCGGCGCGACGTCGGGAACTGACTTGGCCAGCAGTGCCAGGTGGGCGGCGGCCAGATAACCGATCGTGCCCCAGACCCATAAGGGCACGCCGGCGAAGAAGCCATGCCGGCCGGCCGTGACCGCGTGGCAGTTGAAAGGACCGCTGCCCGGCCCGCCGCAAGCCATCCCCCCTAGTAGCTCGCCGCGCAGCAAGGCGAAATGCACCAGTGCTAAGTAGGCGCAGAGCCCCAACCCAAGAAGACTCAGGAGGAAACACCACAGGGAACGGCGAGAGGAAACCATGAAGGGTATTTAACCGGCAGGTACGCCAAAAGTCAAACGGTAGGACACGGCCTGACGTGCACGTGACCAGGGCGCCTACTGGACTCTGAGCGTGATGCTGCCTGAAGTCATACCAAACCGTTGCCCATCTCTCGCCATCCGGAAGCGCACGAGATAATAGCCGCTGCTGCCGGGCGCCTGGATGGACACCGGAACGGTGGTCACCGCTCCGGCCGCCAGCGTGCCGACCGGCAACGGCGCCGGCCCGGGCGCGGCCAGGCCGGGTGTTGCGTAATCTGTGACGACCGTGTATCGACCATCCCATGTGGTGTAGCCGGTGTTGCGCACCGTCAGCAGCACTGGCACGGTCGCCCCCGGTGAGACCGTCAAGAGCGCAGAGGGCGATAGGAAGACTGCCTGGTCATCCGGACTGTCGACGACGCTGATGACGACGTCTCTCGTGACCGTATCGGTCCCATCGCTGACCGTAAACGTCACGGTTTGCCTGAACTGTGATGTGGGACTCGAGAGATCCACACTCGGATGCCAGTGCAGCGCTCCGGTGCCCTTCAGAAACTCGGCTGTCGGCGGGAGGGTGCTGGCCACGACATCGAACCAGATGGGCTCCACATCGGGATCATAGCCCCGCAGGACGAGGGTGAAACACTCTCGTTCGTAGGCGACGGCGCTGGTGATCAGGATGGACGGCGGCCGGTTCGGCACCACGGTGATCGTCCCGGAGGTACTGACCGTCGCCGTCCCATCGCTGACGCTGACGGAGACGGGATGGGTGCCTTCCTGCCCTGGCTGCGGCGTCCACGTCAGGTCGGCCACGATCGTGCTGCGGCTCGCCGTCGACCCCGCGGGACAGGGGGTAAAGACCGGTGTGCTCAGCTGCGCACCCGGAGGCAAGGTGCCGCTCATCGTCAGGGAGTTGCAATCGACATCGGAGGCGCTGATACGCACTGGCGTCAGCGCCCGACCGACTTTGATGGTCTTCGTTCCCAAGGGAGTGGGGGCGATGACGGGCGGCTGGTTGGCATCCACCACCGTGACGTTCACTAGCTGGGTGACCTGCTGCGCCGGATCCACCTCATCGAACGCCGTCAGCAGGATCTGATAGTCGCGGCCTCCTTGCGTGGAGGTGGGCCTCCACGTGAAGTTCAGGAGAAGATCCGTGGGCAGAAAGCAGTCCGTGGTCAGCGGATTGCAGGTGCAGTCATCGAACTCCGGATCGCATGAGCTGGAATCATACGCGAGCCTGACCCCGAGCGGCACCAGCGAGGTGCCATCTGCCAGCTGGGCTCGCAGGGCCACCGCATTGCCGTCCGGGTCGCTGACCGTAAGCCTCAGGGTGAGGGTCTGGTTCTCGTCAACGGTGTGGTTCCCCGGCGGGTCAACCGTAATGGTGGGGGGATTGTTTCCGCAGGAGGTGGGATCGACGACGCACGGATCCTCTTCCACAGGGTTCTGGATGATGTTCACCACGCGGACCTCGTAATTGCCGTCCTGGTTCGTGATATAGGCTGCGGTGACCCCCTCATCATCGATGACCGGGTGCAGATTGTTGATCCCGGTGCCGGTGTCGGTCAGTTGGTAGTAGAGACCTTCGAGCCGGTCATACACAAAAATCTCCGGATTGCCCTCCGGGTTGGAGGTCCCGGAAATCTGGTTGGAGCTGGAGGAGAACACGACGATCGTGCCATCCCCATTGGAGTCGGCAGAACTCACCCGGCTGGCCGGATTGAGGGTGGCTGGCAAGGTCTCTGAAGCGGCCTGATTCACGGTGAGTTGCTGGAAGACTGCGCCGGACCCTGACCAATCAATGCTGAAGGTTTCTACACCGCCATCCGCATTCCCCACGGAGGGATCCAGGTTGGCGGTGGACTGGAAGATGAGCAGGGAGCCGTCGCCGTTGAGCTTGGGATGCGCCTGCACCGTGCCGGCGGTGTTGGTCACCTGCACCGGTGTTGAGGCCAGCTGGAAAAAGACCGGGGCCGCATAGACTTCCGGATTGCCGTCAGGGTTGGAGCCGGTGAGATTCGCGGTGGAGATAAAGGCAATCGTGCCGCCGAACGAATCGAGGGCGACTTCATCGCACGTGCCTGAGGCAGAGGTCGTGGCGGCCTGGTCGGTGAATGAAAGGGTCCGGAGGTGCGCGGCCTCGGCCGGAGATCCTGCAACCCAGCACCCGGCGAGCATGACGCCACAGAGGAACCTGCCCCCCATGCTGTGATGTCGTCCTCGCATTCGCTGCTCCTCCGGAGCGACCGCAGTCTACCGTCAGAACTGCTGCAAATGAAAAAGCCGAGTTACCGTTCCTTCGGTAACCCGGCTGTCCTTGAGGACCCGTGGTTTTGCGTCCCTCGATCACTCGAGGTTTGCCCGTTCGGGATAAACTACATACTTATATTGTCAATTTGAAATACATTAATATCTTATGCAAAAAATATACCCTACTCATCAGGGTTTCGTCAAGTCAAATACGCCAGTACGCTGCAGGCTGCATCAAAAACCTCATCAACAGATAACGTATTGAGGCACAAGAAGTTAATATCGCACTGATGAGCCAGGCAGGTCACGCACCCTACCTCTTTATGCAGCACCACATGCCCCTCGCCCAAGGGGCCCCACCGCTTCGGCGAGAGGCCGGCTTGGTTGCGTCCGAAGATAGCTACGACGGGCGTGCCGACCGCCGCCGCCACATGCACCGGCCCGGAATCGTTGGAAATCAGCAGGCGGCAGCGCTGCAGGAGGGCGGCCAACTCGGCGACGGAGAGCCGCCCGGCGAAGTTGACCGCCGGCTGGCGCATCGCGTGGGCCACTTGCTGGGCGTAGACGGCATCGGCGCTGCCGGCCACCAGGCAGAGCCGGACGGCGCGCTCAGCCGCCAATCGATCGGCGACGGCGGCGAAACGCTCAGGCCTCCAGCGCTTGGAGACGCAGCTGGCTGACGGGTGGATGGCCACCAGCGGCTCGCCGGAATGGATCGAGGCCTGGGCCAGCAGTGCTTCCACCTGCTCGATTGCGCGAGGTGCCACCGGCACGAACGGCCGCAATGGCACCGCGGTAATCCCGAAGACCTCCAGCATCTGGGCGGCGTAGGCCGCCTCATGCTGAACCCCCTCCTGTTTTCGATGAGGCAGCCGGTGGGTCAGCAGCCAGCTCTGCTTGCGATCGTAGCCGATCCGCGCCGGAATGCCGGCCAGCCAGGCAATCCAATGAGAGCGGTTGCTGGGGTGCAAGATAAGCGCGGTATCAAACTCAAAGCGGCGCAAGGCGCGCGCAAAACGCGCGGTGGCCCATGGGTGGTGGTGAGCCCCTTCCTTATCGTAGCGGATGACCTCATTCAGGAAGGGATTGCCCTCCACCGCCTCGGCGCAGGAGGAGCGCACCATCATCGCGATGAAGGCGTGCGGGTAGCGGCGGCGCAGCGCCTCCACCACCGGCGTGGAGAGGATCACATCGCCCAGCCGGTCGAGCCGGATCACCACGATGCGTTTGGGCGCCGGCGCCGAGATCATCGCGCCGCGCCCTGCCTCAATAGCTCGCGCGCGGCCCCCAGCACGTCTTCAGGGGTGATGAACCGCATGCATTCGTGGCTGAAGCGGCACAGGGACCGCTCGCACGGCGCGCAAAAGAGCGCGCGCTGCAGCAGCCGCCGGCGCGGGGCGGTCGGCCCGTATTTTCCCCCGTCGGTCGGGCCGAAGATCGCCACCGTCGGTGCTTGCACGGCGGAGGCCGCATGCAGCGCGGCGGAGTCGTTCGTGATGACGACGGCCGCCCGGCGCATCAGCGCGGCCAACTGGCGGATGGTGGTCAACCCCACGGAGGTGTGGGCGCGCTGCGTCATCAGCCCCGCGATCTCTTCGATGACCGGCTCTTCTTCCGGCTCGCCGGCGAGCACGACCTCAAGGCCGTCGTTGGCGATCAGCGCATCTGCCACGCGGGCGAAGCCCTCCGCGGTCCACCGCTTGATATGGCTGCGGGCCCCGGGGCAGATCATGGCCAGCCGGGAGGCACGCTTCACACCCCACCGGCGGCAGAGGCTCTCGGTGTGCGCTTCATCGCTCGATGAAACCCACAGGCCAGCGGACTCTGCACCAAGCAAGGCGCCCACCGCAGGCACTTGGAGGCGGAGCTTCCACAAGTGCCGGTCGCGCATGTGGCGGATGGACGCCGGCGGACGGCGCAGATAGCGCCAGGCGGCGAGCGGCCTGAGGAGCAGCGGGTAGAGGGTGTGCCGCAGATCCACCACGATCTGGGGCTGGTAGCGCCACAGGGCTAGGGCCAGCCGCAGACGCCCCAGCGGCGAGCGATAGCGGTCGGCGTTCACCAAGGCCTGGACGCGCGGATCGTTGGCATAGACCGCCGTAGCCCTTTCGCCGACGACCAGGGTGAGGTGGGCCTCCGGAAAGCGGCAGTGCAGCGCGGAGACCACCTCCGCGATCAAGATGGCGTCACCGATATTCGACGGCCCGATAACTAAGACCCGTTGCTTTAACGACGGCATGACCTGTGAACCGTGTACGGTGTACCGTGTACCGTAACAACCGTACACCGTTCACCGTTCACCGTACACCTCGTTCAAGTAATTGACAGCTGGCTGCATAGACTTCATCAACCGTAATAGAGGCCATGCCGTCGTGCGGCGGATGCTCGGGGCTGTAGCACGGAACCTGCGGACAATTCGGATGGTGCGCGACGATGATGCGCGAGGGATCGCCCAGCGGGCCGGTCAGCTGCGGCGAGGTGGGGCCGTACAAGGCGACCACCGGACGGCCTAACGCCGCGGCGATGTGCAGCACGCCGGTGTCGTTGGACACTACCAGATGCGCCTGCTCAAGGCAGGCCGCCAACTGGCGCAGCGTCGTCTGGCCATCGAGCCGCAGCGCCGGATGGCGCATCTGCCGTTGCAGGGCCTGTGCGAGCGGCGCGTCATCCGGGCCGCCCGTCACCACGATCTGGGCGCGCTGCGTTTCGATCAATCGGGTGCCCAGCGCGGCGAAGCGCTCCGGCAGCCATCGCTTGTGGGGCCAGTTCGCCCCGGGATGCAGCACGACCAGCGGTCGATCGGCTGCCACACCCTGCCGCGCCAAGAGCAGGCGCGCCTGCGCCCGTTCGTGCTCCGTCACCTGATATTCATACGGGCCGTCTTCCGCGCGCAGCCCGACGGCGCTCAACAGCGGCAGATACGTCGCCGCCTTATGCAGGAGGGCATCCGACGGTGCGACGCGGCGTGTGAGCAGCCAACCGCTTTTGGGATGATCGAAACCGATCCGCGCCGGAATGCCGGCCAGCGCCATCAGCAGCGTGCGGGAGAGACTCTTGCGCAGGATGAACGCCGTATCGAACGCCCGGCGGCGCAGCTGGCCAACGAGCCGCCACTTCCCTCCCAGGCTACGATGAGCCGCCCGCTCATCGTAGACGATCAACTCATTCAGATGGGGATTGTTCAGCAGCACGTCATGGGCCTGCGGCCAGCCCAACGCGGCGATGTGGGCCTGCGGAGACTGCCGGCGCAGCGCTCTCACAAACGGCGTGGTGAAGAGCGCCTCCCCGAACCAATTGGGCACAATTACGAGAACACGGTTCATGGCATGTGACGAAGTGACTAGAAGTTACTATCGGTTACCATCGGTTACTAACTGTTACCTCTTGCGTCACGGTGTCACGGTTAGTAACCACTCGAGCGTAACTCTGCAGGAGTAACCTCTGGTAACGAACATCGTCTGTTTCCAAGGTTAGTAACTTAGTGTGATGTCATGAGCTCGCGATACACCGCTTCGGTCTGGTCGATCATGCGGCGCAGGCTGAAACGCTCGTTGACGACGGCGCGCGCCCTGCCCGCTTCCCGGCAGGCCAGCTCGCCATCCTGCAAGTACCGGCCGACCGCCTCGGCCAGCGCCGACGTCTCCCCGGGCTCGACAACGAGCCCGACACCGCTATGATCCAGCACCCACGGCGCGCCGACGCCGCGACGCACCGCCACGATGGGCCGCGCGCCGGCCATGGCCTCAAGCAGGGAGAGGCCGAACCCCTCCTGGTGGGCGGGAAGAAAGACGAACACGTCCATGAGCGAGAGCGCGGTGCGCGTTTCCGGCAGCGTGCCGGCGAAGTGGACCTCGGCGGCCACGCCGAGCTGCGTGGCGAGCCGCTCAAGCGGCCGGCGCTCTTCGCCGTCGCCCACAATCATCAGGTGGGCGGTCGGCTCGCGCTGCCGGATCTGCGGCAGGCTGCGGATCAGCTGGTCGATCCCCTTCGAAGCGACGAGCCGGGCGATGGTGCCCACGACTTTCGCGCCCGGCGGCAGGCCAAGCTGCTCGCGCAGGCGCGCGGCCTCGCCGGCATCGGCGGCGGCCTCAAACGGGGCCGGGTCGATGCCGTGCGGAATCAACCGAACCTGGGAGGGCGGCAGCCGGAACTCCTGCAGCAGATGCTGGCGCACCGGCTCGCTGATGGCGATGGTCAGGCGGCCCGTGCATGGCCAGAGGAGCCGGCCGAGATTGCGACGGAAAAACCCGTGCCAGGTGGCGACATACGGAAGGCCGGCGCGGCGCGCGATCCAGGCGGCGGCCACTTGGCTCACACGGGTGTGCGCGTGAATCAGCCCGACCGGCTCGCGGCGCATGAACCATTCAAGCTGTCGGACGGCGGCGTACACCTGCGGGCTGAATTCGTTGCTGGTCTGCAGCGGCACGCGCCAATTGGCCAGGCCCTCCTGCGCCAGGTCCTCCTGGAACCGGCCGGCATCCGCCCCGATGATCACGCGATGGCCCCGCGCCCTCAGCTCGCGGGAGAGGGCTAGCACATGGCTCGTGACACCGCCCGCGTTGAGATGCGTGGTCAGCTGCAGGATCGTCATCCTCGCGGGGCCGTTTCCGCGTCCGCAGCCAGTGCCAGGGTGGCGGCGAGCACTTCCTCCACGGTGATGCGCTTCATGCAGGCGTGGGTGAGCGTGCGGCAGCGCGTGGCATAGCAGGGACTGCAGAAGACCTCCTTGCGGATCACCTGCCCCGCAAACGTGGGCGGCAGATGGCGGCGAGGATCCGTCGGGCCGAAGAGTGCCACCGTCGGCGTGCCGACCGCCGCCGCCACATGCAGCGAGGAGGAGTCGTGCGCCAGGAAGACCGCGCAGCGCTTGATCACGCACGCCAGCTCCAACAATGTGGTCTGCCCGATGAGCACCAACGGCGGCTGCTGTGTGAGCTGAAGGAGCGCCTCACCCAGCTCGCCCTCTTCCGGCCCCCCGACCACTACCACATGGGCCCCGCTGCGGGCCAGCGCATCGCACACCGTGGCCCATCGCTGCAGATCCCATCGTTTGGTCCGCCATCGGCCGCTGCCGCCCGGATGCACCCCCACCCAGAAAGGCGGCGCGCCCGACGCGCGATCGATCGCCGGAGCCGCCAGCAGCTGCTCCGCCCGCGCCTCATCGTGCGGCGAGGGCCACAGCTCCAGCCGCTCGCCGTCCATCGTCAGGCCGGCTTCGCGCAAGAGGTAGTGCTGGTGCGCGATGGGACCCAGCACCACCCGCGGCAGGCGCACGGGCCGGTTGAGGCACCATCCCCATTTGCGCCGGTAGCCGATGCGTGTCCAGGCGCCGGAGAGCCACGCGTAGAGATGGGTCCTCCGGCTGTTTTGGAAATCGATGGAGAGATCGAACGCGGCCCGCTGCAGCCGCCTCACAAACGCCCACTGCTTCCAGGGGCCGCGGTCCTTGCCCTTGGCGTCGTAGATGATGATGTCGTCGAGGTAGGGACAGCGGGCCACCGCCTCGTAGGCGCTGCGCCCCACGACCAAGGTGATGCGGCCTTTGGGGTACTGTTTGCGAACCGCCCGCAGGCTGGGACTTGAGAGGATGACGTCGCCCAAGGCGCTCAGCTTCCACACCACCACGCGCGGCTGCGTCAGGCACTCGTCGTACACTGCCAGCGTCCGCTCGACCATCCGGTTAAGCGCGCCGTCGGCCTCCACGCGCCGGCGGCCTTCCGCCACGCACTGCGCGCGCAGCGGCGCGTCGCTGATGAGCCGCTCCGCCGCATCGGCCAAGGCCTGCGGATCGTTCGGCGGCACGAGCAACCCGGAGCGCCCCTCCTCGATCAACTCGGCCAGCGCTCCGACACGGGAGGCGACGACCGGACGGCCCACCGCCTGGGCTTCAATGACGCCCCGCCCGAAGGACTCCGGGTAGATTGAGGGGACGATCACCACGTCCATCGAGGCGATGAGCGCGGGCATGTCCTGGCGCAGGCCCAGCCATTCCACGGCGTGATCGAGCTTCAGCGACCGGATCAGCGCTTCCAGGGCGCGCCGCGCGCCGGCCTCGGGGGGGGTACCCGCAATGCAGAGCGTGGCCGGCACGCGCCGGCGCAGCAGCTGCTCGCACGCCTTCAGCGCCACCGCATGGCCTTTGATCGCGCTCAGCCGTCCGAAGAGGCCAATCCGCCACGGCCCCTCGTGCGTCTCCGGAGGCGGACAGAAGGCGAACTCCTCCAGATCCACGCCGCGCGGGATAATCCGCAGCCGCTCGCGGGGCAGCTGGAAGCGCTCCACCAGGTAGCGGCCCAACGCCTCCGACGGCGCGATCACCAGGCGTCCCCAGACCATGACGCGCGACATCAGATGCGGGCGGTAGAATCCATGCGCGGTCGTCACGAACGGCCGCTGCGCGCGCCGGGTGGCCGCCAGGCCGATCCATGCCGGCACGCGCGAGCGGGCATGCACGACGTCCACCCCGGTTTGCCGGATGAGGCGGGCGACGGCGGGAATGGAGGCCCACATGGTGTCGGGGGCTTTCTCGTGCACCGGCAGCTGATGGTGCGCCGCCCCCAGGCGCGTGAGCGGCTCAACGAGCGCTCCGCCGGAGGAGACCACGCTGACCTGGTGGCCCCGGGCGATGAGGCCCTTGGTCAGATCGAGCACGCCGCGCTCAACACCGCCTACGGTGAGTGAAGGAAGCAGCTGCAACACGTGCATGACTAATCGACTGGCCAGCGCGAGGTTGGGGGTTCGGGGTTGGGGGTAGTTGCCCACAACCCACAACCCACAACCCAGAACCTCATGCTGCTTTTCATTGGAGCAAACGGGCGAGCGCTTCGCCAACCGCCGTCTGATCAAGTGGAGCCAAGCACCGCCCCGCGCCGAGCAGGCGATGGATCGTGCGGCTGACCTCGGCGATCGGCACGACATGCACGGCGC
>JACQRD010000036.1 GCA_016206675.1 Candidatus Omnitrophota bacterium | reverse complement strand
GTTGGTTCGTCGGGATGGTGACGACGTCCAAGCCGTAGATGGTGCTGAACTCTTGCGCGTCGGTGGAGGCGGTGCCGGTCATGCCGGCGAGCTTCTCGTACATGCGGAAGTAGTTCTGGAAGGTCACCGAGGCCAGCGTCTGGTTCTCCTGGCGGATCTGCACGCGCTCCTTCGCCTCAATCGCCTGGTGCAACCCGTCGCTCCAGCGCCGGCCCGGCATCAGCCGGCCGGTGAACTCATCCACGATGAGGATCTCTCCGTCCTTGACCATGTACTCATCATCGCAGCGGTAGAGCTCATGCGCGCGCAGCGCCTGGTTGATGTGGTGCACCACGCGCATCTGCGACTCGTCGTAGAGATTCTCCACGCTGAGCAGCTCCTCGCAGTGCTTAATCCCCTGTTCCGTCAGGGTGACGGCGTGCTCCTTCTCATCCACCTCGTAGTCCGTTCCCTTGTTGAGCTTGCGCACCAGCTGATCCAGCTTGTAGTAGAGCTCGGTGGACTCCTCGGCCGGCCCGGAGATGATCAACGGGGTGCGCGCTTCATCGACGAGGATGCTGTCGACCTCATCCACGATGGCGAAATGGAATTCTCCCTGCGTGAGATCCTCGCGCCGGAAGCGCATGTTGTCGCGCAAGTAGTCGAAGCCGAATTCGTTATTCTGCCCGTAGGTGATGTCCGCCGCGTACGCCTCGCGGCGGGTGGAGGGCCGCAAGTGCACGAAGCGCTCCGACCCCTGCGTCCAGGCCGGGTCATAGATGAAGGAGAGCGATTCCTCCCGGCGGCGCTCGGAAGGGTCCACCCCTTGAATCGCGCCCACCGACAAGCCGAGCGCGTGGTAAATGGGCCCCATCCAGCGCGCGTCGCGCCGTGCCAGGTAGTCATTCACCGTCACGATGTGCACGCCGCGGCCGGTGAGCGCGTTGAGATAGGCGGCGAGGGTGGCCACCAGCGTCTTGCCTTCGCCAGTGGACATCTCGGCAATGGTGCCTTCGTGGAGCACCATGCCGCCGACGAGCTGCACGTCGAAGTGGCGCATGTTCACCGTGCGGCGCGCCGCTTCGCGCACCACGGCGAAGGCCTCCGGCAGGAGGGCGTCGAGCGCCTTCTGTTGAATCGCGCGGCGCTGCTTGCGCAGCTCCAACCGCTCATCATGGTTGCGCTCGTACCACTCCGGATCGGCAGGGGTCAGGAATGTGTGATCCTTCAGCGACTCCTTCAGCCGCTGGCGAAACTCGTCGGTCTTGGCGCGCAGCTGCTCATCGGAGAGCTTCTGGATCTGCGGCTCGAGCCGGTTGATGGCTTCAACCGTCGGCCAGAGCCGCTTGACCGTCCGCTCATTGTGCGTCCCTATGATTTTCTGGAGAATCCAGTTCACCATTAGTTCATAGTTCGGAGTTCATAGTTCGTAGCAAAACCGTTCCTCAAAAGAGGGGGAAGCGTTTAAGACCTCCCCGACCCCCAACACCATCATCAATAAGAAGGCCACAACGGTCACCCCGAGCGATCGCTTGAGCATGTCCCTCGCCCCCGTCTCCCGTCCCACGCCCGATACCAGATTTCTACTTGTCGCCTGTCGCTTGTGACTTGTCGCTGCTTTACTGCGCGCTCCACTTTAAAGAATAGGGTCAGAGTAAATTTTCGCGGCTTTTACTATGAACGATGAACAACGAACTACGAACAAGACCTCGCTGACTGCTGATTGCCTACTACTGACTGCTACTCTGCGCTTTCCACTTTAAGTACGATTCCATGAAGGAATCAAGCTTGCCATCAAGGACCGCTTGCGAGTTGCCGGTTTCGTGATCGGTCCGCAAGTCCTTGACCATGTTATAGGGATGCAGCACATAGGAGCGAATCTGGGAGCCCCACTCGATTTTCTGTTTCGACTGATACTCCTTCGCCGCCTGCGCTTCCTTCTTGCGGCGCTCCAGATCGGCCAGGCGGGCTTTCAACACGTGCATCGCCTTGGCTTTGTTTTGCAATTGGGAGCGCTCATCCTGGCACTGCACCACTACGCCCGTGGGCACGTGGGTGATGCGGACGGCGGAGTCGGTCGTGTTCACCGACTGGCCCCCCTTGCCACCAGAGCGGTAGACGTCGATGCGCAAATCGGCCGGGTTGATCTCAACGGGTGCGTCTTCGTCCGATTCCGGCACCACGTCGACCGAGGCGAAGGAGGTGTGGCGCCGCTTGTTGGCATCGAAGGGCGAGATGCGCACGAGGCGATGGACGCCTTCTTCGCTCTGCAAATAGCCGTAGGCGTACGGCCCTTTGATGATCATCGTGGCACTCTTGACGCCGGCCTCTTCGCCGGGGACCAGGTCAATCATTTCGGTGACGAAGCCGTGATCATCCGCCCAGCGGCGGTACATGCGCAGCAGCATCTGGGTCCAGTCGCACGATTCGGTGCCGCCGGCGCCGGAGTGGATGGCCACGATGGCGTGCTTCGCGTCCGCGTCCCCGCCGAGCAGCCGCTTGATTTCCAGCTGCCCGAACTGCCGTTCCAGGCCGGCCAGGTCCGTGGTGAGATGGCCCATGGAGGCCTGATCGTCGGTGGAGGTCAGCTCGAGCAGTTCGGTGAGATCGCGCAGCCCGGCTTCAAACTGGACGATCGGGTCGCGCTGCGACTTGAGGGCTTTCAGCGTCTGGATGGTGCGGTTGGCGCGCTCTTGGTCGGACCAAAAATCGCTCTGCGCCATCGTCCGCTCGATGTCGGCGATGCGGCGCGAGAGGCCGTCGAGGTCAAAGATACCTCCGCAGTTCACCCCAGCGCTGCTGGAGCGCGGAGAGACGGAAGCGCAAGCCGGCCACCTGGTCGGAGAGAGGATGGGAAGCCATTGGAGGCGTTAGTCTAACATAGGGGCCGCCCGTCGTCTACGGACTCTGGACGGAATCAGGAAGACTTCTGTCCCGTCGCCTTGGCCGCGGCGAGGCGCATTTCCTTCTCGTTCAGGATGTCGAGAAACGCCGCCACGAGCGCGGGATCGTACTGGGTGCCGGAGTAGCGCCGCAGCTCCGCCCTGGCCTCCTCCACGGAGAGCCGTTTGCGGTACGGCCGGTCAGTGACCATGGCGTCGTAGGTATCGACGACGGAGATGATGCGCGCCCCCAGCGGGATGTCATCGCCTTTCAGGCCGGCGGGGTAGCCGCCGCCGTCGTACCGCTCGTGGTGGTGCCGCACGAGGGGGACCACCTTCTGGAGCGACCGCACCGGCTTGAGAATCGCCTCGCCGATGAGCGGATGCTGCTGCATGATTTTCATCTCATCCGGCGTCAGCGCGGTGGGCTTCAGCAGGATCTCGTCTTTGATGCCGATTTTGCCGATGTCGTGCAGCACACCGGCGTGGTTGAGGACGTGCAGCGTCTCCTCATCCAGCCCGAGCGCCTTGCCGAGCTTTGTGGCGTAGAAGCCGACGCGCTTCGAATGGCCGGCGCTGTAGGGATCCTTGGCCTCGACGGCCAGAGCCAGCGCCATGATGGTCTCCACGTAGGTCCGCTCGACGTCGAGGTTGAGGCGGTAGTTTTCAATCGCGACGGCGATCTGGGCCCCGATGCTGGTGAGCAGCGTCTCGTCATCTTCGGTGAAGGGCTTCGCTCCGCGCTCGCGCAACACGGTGACGACGCCGATGGCGTGATCGCGCAGCTTCAACGGCACGCACAGGGCCGCGCACTCGACGCTCTCCTCGGTGTTGGCGAAGCCGAGGGCGGAAGCCATCGCCTTGCCGCGCATGGACCGGCCCTCTCTGGCCACCCAGCCCGGCAAGCCCTCACCCAGCGGCAGCCGGAAGGCCTGATCTGCGTGCCGGCCGTTGGTCGACCAGGCGGCCTTCACCGATAGCTCCTGCTTTTCGCCATCGACCAGCATCAGGCTGCCCAGCTGGGCTTCCATCGCCGAGGAGGCGTTTTCGACGATGAGGCTTAAGAGGTTGTCGATGCCCTCGTAGGAGACGATCGCCGTGCCGATGCGCGAGAGCAGCTTCTTGACCAGATCGCGGGAGGACTCCAGCGCTTCGATCTTGCTGCGCAGATCCTTGGTGATTTTGTTGAAGGCGCGGGCCAGCTCGCCGAGCTCGTTGGCGTCGTGCTCTTCCAGCTCCCCCGAGAGGTCGCCGCTGATGAGGGCCTTGACCTTCTGGGTCACCTCGACCACGGCGTGGATCATGCGGCGGGCGATGAAGAAGTAGCCGAACAGCGCGGAGGCAATCGTCAGCAGCAACGTGGTGCGCAGCTCCAGGCGCTGGGTGGTCGCCCAGTAGAGAAACAAAATGGGGATCAGCGACATGAAGCCGAAGGCGATGACCAGGCGCCGTTCCAGGCGCTCCTGCTCGATCGACACCAGCTTCGGGCCGCGCTTGCGTTCCGGAAAGGGGTTCAGCGGTTGAGCCATCATGCCTCGCCAAAGTATACCTGAGGCTATGAAGGGCTGACAAACACTACGCAGGATTAAGTGGCTCCGCCGGCTCGCTGCGTCGTGCCTCCGGCAACCCCGGCTCGCTTAGATGCGGTTCCGGGCGCCCGGCTCGGCGGACCCGGCCGTGAACTCGGCGCCGTCAGTCGGCGCCTCAGACACACGGCCGGGGGCTCTGACCGCAGTCCGCCTCCGCCGGGCTGAACCGCATATTCGCTCGCCGGGCTTGTCTGCGGCACTCCTACCAGCACTTGGCTACCTCTAGTAGCGGCGGCGCGGGCGGACCGCGAGTGACTGTGCGGGCTCAGCCCGGGGGCGGCGAACTGTTTTTGAGACACGGCCGGCCTGTCCGACGAGCCCGACCGGCGAGGAGTTGGCCGGCCGGTTCGACGCCCCCCGGGCGCCCGGAGCCCGCACCGGAACGAGCGGACGGCCACGCCGCCGTAGCACGACAGGGGGACGAGATCAGATCGAGGCGGCTTCGCGGCGAAGGAGGGCGCGCTTGCGGGTCAGGCCGCCGGCGTAGCCGCCCAGCGAGCCGTCGGAGCGTACCACGCGGTGGCAGGGCACCACCGGCATGAAGGGATTGCGCTTCAAGGCGTTGCCCACTGCCCGCACGGCCCGAGGCCGGCCGATCTGGCCGGCGATCCATTGATAGGAGCGCGTCTGCCCCTTCGGAATGCGGCCGGCGGCGCGATACACTTTCCGGGCAAACGGCGTGAGCGCGGCCCAGGCGGCGTGCGAGACTCCCGGTGGTGCGTGCGTGGTGCGACGACGTGATGGCATCAGCGGCCTCCTGTTGTTCGGCGCGTTTTCAACTGGTTGCGGCGTAGCGTCCGGTGGTACGTGATCGCAAACCGGTGCGCCTCATCGCGGATGTGCTGCACGAGGTGCAGCACGGGCGAGGTGGGCAGCAGCACGATCGGCACCGAGGCGCCTGGAAGAAAAATGTGCTCGAAGCGTTTGGCCAATCCCATCGATGGAATGCTCAGCCGCAGCGCGGCCAGCTCTTCGCACGCCGCGGCCAGCTGCCCCTTGCCGCCGTCAACGAGGATGAGGTCCGGCAGCGGCATCCCTCGACTGCGCTCGGGATGCCGTCCTGAGCGGGAGTCGAAGGACGGCAGGGCCGTCGAGAGCGTGCCGCTGTAGCGGCGCCGGATGACCTCCCGCATCATGCGGTAGTCATCGATCCCGTCTACCGTGGCAATCTTGAAACGGCGGTAGTGGGCTTTGTGGGGTTTGCCGTCGGTGAAGACGACCATCGACCCCACCGCGGCCTCGCCGAAGACGTGCGAAATGTCGAACGCCTCGATGCGCCGCGGCAGGCGCGGCAGCTTCAGCGCCGCCTGCAGCTGCTCCAGCGGCCCGGCGGAGAGCGACTTCGCCTTCGCCACGATGACCGAGGTCAGCGCCTGGATCTGGTCGCGCAGCCGCGCGGCCTCCTCGAAGCGGCGGTCGCGCGACGCCTGCTGCATCCGGCGCGAGAGATCGTTGAGTAGCCGGTCGCGCTTACCCTCCAAGAACGCCGCCAGATCCTCCACGATGTGCTGATACCGCGCGGCGTCGATGTAGCGGACGCAGGGTGCCAAGCACTGGCCCAGATGGTACTCCAGGCAGGGCGTGGCGGGAAACGTCCGGCAGGTGCGCAGCGGAAAGACGCGGCGCAAGAACCGCACCGCCTCATGCATCAACCCGGCGTCCGGATAGGGGCCGAAATACTTCCCGCCGTCGTCCGCCCTGCGCCGCACCACCAGCAATCGCGGAAACGGCTCGTTCGCGATCTTCAGCAGCGGGTAGGCCTTGTCGTCACGGAAGAGGACGTTAAAGCGCGGCCGCTGCTGCTTGATGAGCTGGGCTTCCAGCAGCAGGGCCTCGGCCTCCGAGGCCGTCGTCCGCACGTCGATGGCGCGGATCTTCCCGACCATCTGCGCCATGCGGGGAGCCAGCTGCCGGGGCGCGCGGAAATACGACGCCACCCGCTTGCGCAGGCTGAGTGCTTTGCCGACATAGAGCAGCTGCCGCCCCTCGTCGTAGAAGAGATAGACGCCGGGCTGATCCGGCAAGCCGGCTATTCGTTCACGAAGAGCGAGAGGGGTGGGAGTTTGCTCAGCCATCGTCGGGCGGAGGCCAGTTCCTGAATGCGCAATCCCCAACAGGCGGCGAGATACACGCCGACGGAGGCCGGGATCGCCACGCACAGCCCCGGCAGGGGGCTGGCGTCAAAGCCTGCGGCGCGCCACAGCCCCCAGCAGGCCGCCCCCATCAGCAGCGACGCAGCGGCCATCCGCAGCAGCGGATCGCGCAGCGGGCCAAGCAGGGGCCGCTTCAGCCGCCGTTCCATGCGGCGGGCCAGGCGCACGGCATTGACCGAATTGCTCACGGCGGCGGCCAGCGCCAGCCCGCCGATGCGCATCGGCCACATCAGCGCCAGGCAAAGGGCGACGTTCATGACGACCACTTCAACGGCCAGCCGGACGGGCGTTCGGGTGTCGTGCAGCGCGTAGAACGCCCCGGTGAGCACCTTGTTGGCCGAAAAGGCCAGCAGGCCCAGCGAGTAGTAGCTGAGGGCGATCGTCGTCATCTGCGAGGCGTGGCGATCAAACGCCCCGCGCTGGAACAACCCGGTGACGATCGGTCCTGCGAGCACGATCAATCCGGCGGAGGCCGGCAGGATCACAAAAGCCACCATGCGCAAGACGCTGCGCAGCGTGCGCGCGAAGGCCTCGAGATCGCCCGAGGCGCTTTGCTCCGCCAGCGCCGGCAGGCTGGCTTGAGCCGACGCCGTCCCGAAGAGGGCCAGCGGCAGCTGCACCAAGCGGTTGGCGAAATAGAGCGCGGCCACCGCGCCGTCGCCGACGACGGAGCCCAACGACGCCAGGATCGTGTCGATCATCACGTTGGCTTGATACACGGCGGAGCCGACGATCCGCGGCCCCAGCAGGCGAAGCGCGGTGGTCGTCCCCGCAGACCGCCAGCGCCAGCGCCAGACAAACCCCTGCCGCACCGCCGCCGGAATCTGAATCACGAGTTGAATCACCCCGCCGATCACCACGGCCGCCGCCAGCGCCACCACCCCTGGAGAGGTGCGCGGCACCAGCCAGAGGCACCCCGCGATCATGGAGAGATTCAGAATGGCCGGCCCCAGCGCCGGCAGCGCGAAGTGGCCGACGGTGTTGAGGTAGCCCATGAAGAAAGCCCACAACCCCACCAGCGTAATGAAGGGAAACAGGATGCGGGTCAAGAGGACGGTCAGGGCGAACTTCTCCGGGTCGGTGACGAATCCGGGAGCCACGAGCCGCACGATCCAGGGGGCCGCGAGCACTCCCGCAGCGCCGATGGCGCCTAACAGCACCAGCAGCCGCGACAGCAGCGCCTGGCTGATCTGCCGCAGGCCCTGCGCGTCGCCCCGCAGGCGGTAGGGGCTGAACGTCGGCACGATGGCGCTGGCCACCGCCCCCTCCGCCACCAAATCCCGCAGCAGATTCGGCAACCGGAAGGCCACCACGAACGCCTGGGCCTGGGCCGACGTGCCGAAGAGCCGGGCCATCAGGATGTCGCGGACGAATCCGAGGAGGCGGCTGACCCCGGTGGCGGCGGCCAGCACGCCCGCCGAGCGCACGATCCGCCCCGACGCCGAGCGGCTCATGAACGCACCCCGTGAAATCGCTGGACTGCCGACGGTTTCATGCTAGAATAGCGTCCTTTCGGGAGGAAGCGATGCCAATTAAACATGCGGCACTGAGACAATTGCGGAAGGACCGCGCGCGCCAGCAGCGCAATCAGGCGGTCCGCTCAGAGCTGAAGACGCTCACCAAGCGGCTGCTGGGCTTGCTCCAATCGAAAAAACTGGATGAGGCCAAAACGCTCATCCACGTGGTGGCCGGCAAGTACGACCGCGCCGCCTCCAAGGGCGTGCTGCACCGCAACACCGCCGCCCGGTCCAAGTCCCGCCTGGCACTCCAGCTCAACCGCCGGCTCTCCTCCTCATAATAACGCGCCGCACGCCGCGCGCTCCTGCGGGCGGCACGCTTCAATCACCAGCTGTTCGACGGCGATCTCCGGCGGCAGCCGGCCGCTGCGCGCCGAAGCATCCACCTGCCAGCATCGCGCCAAGAGCTGTTGCAGGGCCGCCATCGGCCGTTCGGCCACCTCGGCTTGAATCCGCTGCAGCTGCCATGGCCGCAGCCCCGTGGCGGCGAGGATCGCGTCCACCGACTCCCGGGCGATGGTGAACCGCTTCACCGCGACCCATCGCTGCACCTGCCAGACGATCAACCCCAGCACGTCGAGCGGGTCTTTGCCGGCGAGCAGCTGGTCGCGCATCGCCGTCAACGCCGCCGCCGCATCGCGCCGGCCCAGCGCATCCGTCAGAGCGAAGGGCTTCACCGCAGCGACATCCCTGCCAGGAAACTCCTCCACCGTCACCGCGCCGCCGGCCTGGGCCAAGGGATGGCGCGCCGGCAGCGGCGCCTCCACCAGCAGGACCACGCAGGCATTGCGGCGGATGACCTCCGCCAGGGTCAGCAGCGCGCTCACACCGGCGGCTTCCAGCTTGTGGGCTTGATCGACGACAATCAGCCTGACGGGGCTGGCGGCGGGTTGTTGGCGGCAGAGGGCCAGCAGCTCGGTTGCGGCAAGCGAGGCGGCATCCACTTGGTGGCGGTCGAGCGGGGCGATCCGCAAGGAGCGCTCCAGCGCCTGGATGCGCTGCAGCTTCCGCGCCCGATCCGCGCCGACAAACAGGCGAAGTCCGCCTTGCGGCTCAGACGACACGCCCGTCTCGGCGGCCATGGCGTAATCACCAAGCACCGGTCATCAAATTCCAAGCACCAAATCCCAAATGCCAAACAAATCCCAAGCACCAAGTTCCAAACGGTTTGGTGCTTGGTGCTTCGAATTTGGTGCTTGTTTGGACATTGGGATTTGGTGCTTGGTCATTTCGTTTGGGACGTTTTAGGGGTGAGCCAACGCTTACCAGTTCTCGACCGTCCGCTCGACGATGCGGCGGGCCAAGTCCGTGACGGCCCGGTCCATCGCGGCGGATTCCGATTCGGCGTTGGCTCCGAGCGCGAAGTAGGTGGTGTCTCCCGTGAGGCGTGCCTCTTCCCACATCAGCGCCTGCTCGGCATCCGGCACGGTCTGATCGTAGAAGCGCAGGTTGACCGCCAGGTTCAACCGCCACTCTTCGACTTGCTGGTTCGAGTCATACCGCAAGGGGTCGCGGCGAAACTCCACCAGCTCGCCCTCCAGCCGGCAGTCGGCCTTGTCGATCGTCGCGGGGCGCAGCAGCCCGGTGAACTGGTAGCGGCTGAGGACGGCGTTGGTCAGGTCGGCTTCCATCCGGTGGCGGTAGACGGGAAACCGGCCGTCCGCCGTGCTCAATTGGGTGACGTCGATCTTGTTGACGAAGGGCTTGACGTAGACGGTCTTCAAGTGCGAGGCGAGCCCTGGCCGCGCCGTGTACCCGCATCCGTTTGACAGCAGACAGCAGACAGCAGACAGCAGACAGTAAAAGCCGCCCAGACTGTGTGCTGTGTGCTGTGTGCTGTGTGCTAACCGCATTACTTGGCGGAGGGCTGAAGCACTTGCAAACGGGCCGCAGCTTTCGGGCCCCAGGCGGTTTCAGGGAACTCCTGCGCGATGGTTTCGTAGTAGATCGCGGCGGACGTCACGCGCTGGCGGCGCTCATAAAACTGCGCGACCTGGTACTCGTGCTCCGCGCGCCGCTCTTTGAGCCTCACCAGGCGGGTGCCGGCCTCGGGGGCCAACTCGCTCTCCGGGTACTCCTTGACGAACGCGGTCAGCTCGCGGATGGCCAAATCCGTCGGCGACTGGTCGTAGCCGGCTTGGAAGGTGCCCTTGAGGCTGGCCTGGGCGATTTGGAAGCGCGCATCGTCAACGAGCGGCGAGTCGGGGTAGCGGGAGATCACCCCTTCGAACGCCGTCACCGCCGCCTCGTAGTCGCCCAGCGCCATGTGGGCTAACCCCAGCTTGTACTGGGCCAGCTGGCCGTACTCGCTGAAGGGGCCATCATCCACGATCGCCTGGAAGATCTCCACCGCCTTGTCGCGCGCCGGCAGGATCGTGAACTTGCCGAGCAGTTTGCGCTTCTTGCCGGCGAGAAAATAGTTGGCCAGCTGGTATTCGCGCTCGAGGATCTCTTCGAAGCGCTTGCTCGACGGATAGGTTTGCACGGTTTTGCGGTACTCCTTGAAGGCCCGGTAGTAGTCGCCGTGCTCTTCAAAGCAGCGGCCCAGGTAGTACTGCGCCTCGGGCGCCTCCCGCGCCTCCTTGTAGGCTTTCAGGAGCTTCTTGAACTCCTTGATGGCGCGGTCGTACTCCTTCCGTTCGAAGAAGGCGGTCGCGAAGGCCAGCTGCTCTTCCGGAGTGTCCTTGACTGCCCCGCTGGGGCCCACCCAGCCGGTCTGCGGCGACCACACCCACGCGGCCTGGGCCTCGGGCACGGGCAGTGCCGCCAACAAGGCGACGATCAGGAGAGATTGAGGAGAGAGACGCATGTAACGGTCCAAGATACCAAATGCGCGTCATGAAGTCAAAGCCGCTGCAGCTGGC
>JACQRD010000033.1 GCA_016206675.1 Candidatus Omnitrophota bacterium | reverse complement strand
GCACCTGCCGGTGCAGTCCGGCTCGGACCGCATCCTGCGCGCCATGCGCCGGGGCTACACCGCGCGGGCGTATCTGGAGAAGATCGAGCTGCTGCGGCGGCTGATCCCAGACATCAGTCTATCAACTGACGTCATCGTGGGATTCCCAGGGGAAACTGAGGAAGACTTCCAGGCCACGGTGCGGCTGTTGGGGGAGGTGGAGTACGACAACGTCTACGTCTTCAAGTATTCGCCCAGGCCCGGCACCGATGCCGCCGCACGGGAAGACGATGTGCCGCAGGACCTCAAGGAAGAGCGCAACCAGCTGCTGCTGGCCCTGCAGGGGGCCATCCAGCAGCAGCGCTCCCAGGCCTGGGAAGGCCGCCAGGTGGAAATTTTAGTTGAATCACAGGGCAAGTTTGCGCGACAATGGTTTGGTCGGACGCGCGGCAATCACAGCGTGATTGTCGAAAGCGACCAGACCCTGGTAGGCCAGACAGTGGTGGCCACAGTGACCCGGGGTACAGGACATACCTTATTCGGGGAGCTGGTTGAATGCCCAGAGTTGTCGCCCTTGTTGGGCCAACCGCGGTAGGCAAGACCGCCGTTTCGGTTGAGCTCGCCCAGGCGCTCGGGGCGGAGATTGTCTCCTGCGATTCGATGCAGGTGTACCGCCAGATGCGCCTCCTCACGCAGTCCCCCACCCACGCCCAGCGCGCCCAAGTGCAGCACCACCTGATCGACTGCATCGAGCCCACCTCCGTCTTCAGCGCCGGCGAGTACCGCCGCATGGCCGCCCCCATCATCAACCGCCTGCTGGAGCGGGGCAAGAACGTGCTGGTCGTCGGCGGCACCGGCTTGTATCTGCGGGCACTCACCCAGGGCCTCTGCGATGCCCCCCCGGCGGATATCCGCGTGCGCGAGCAGCTCTGGAGCGAATGCCAGGATCAGGGCAGCACGCTGCTCTACAACCGGCTGCGAGGCATCGACTCGGCGGCCGCGGCGCGCATCCATCCGAATGACGTGCGGCGCATCGTGCGAGCCCTGGAGGTCTACGCGCTCACCGGTCGGCCGATTTCGAGCTGGTGGCGGCAGGCGACCGCCGAACTCTCCTCCGGGCAGACCGTTGTCGTCGGGCTCAGCCGCGACCGGGAAGCGCTCTACCAGCGCATCGATGAGCGGCTGCTACAGATGGTGTATGAAGACGGAGTCATCAACGAAGTGCGCCAGCTGCTGCGGCTGCCGCTCTCGAAAACCGCGCGGCAGGTGCATGGCCTGCAGGATCTGGAGCAGTACCTCGCCGGGCTCGCCAGCCTCAAGGACACCATCACCGCCTGGCAGCAGCGCGTGCGCAACTACGCCAAGCGGCAGATGACCTGGTTTCGGCAGACGCCGGATATTCACTGGGTGGAGCTCTCGCCGGATGAGCGCCCCTGGGAAACCGCCCAGCGCCTGCTGGATGTCATCCGCAGAAACCGTATTGAGCAGAAGCTGGAAGTTGGAAGCTAGAAGCTGGAAGTGACGTATCGAAAGTGATTGACGCCTCGCTCGATCCTGCTATTGCATGCCGATCTGCTCGGTTTTGTCCACTTGGTAGAGCGTGTTAGAACCGGCTTCATAAATCCCCGCGACCGCGCTGGGCCCAGCTGCGAGGCCCGCCAGGCGCGAGGAGCGTGGCGTACTCGAAGACGAGTACGCGAGCGACGAGCAACGCCGCGGGCCGACGCAGCTCGGCCCAGCCTGGTGGAAACCAAGGGGTTGCGGCGGCCGGGCCCGTGGCCGTCGTTGCTCCTCCTCGGCGTAGTGCTGCGACTACGCCGTCGTCGTCGCGCCTCGGCCACGCAGCCCGGGCGCTCGCAACGCGGCTCGCGCGGATTTATGAAGCCGGTTCTAGGGTTTTTCCAACCTCCAGCATCCGGTTTCCTGCTTCCATCTTTGTGATTTATGCCAAGTGAACGAGCCGTCCTCGTCACCGTCCAACTCGATCCCCGCTTTTCCAAAGGCGAGCGGCTCTGGTCGATTGAGGATGAAGCCAGCGAGCTGAAGGAGTTGAGCCTCTCCTGCGGCTGCCGCGTCGTGGGGGAAGTGCTGGCCCGCCGCCACGAACCGGTGGCGGCGACCCTGGTCGGCTCCGGCAAACTCGAGGAAGTCGCCGCCGTCGCGTCGGAGGCCCAGGCGCAGGCTGTCATCTTCAACCAGGAGCTCTCCGCGGCCCAGCAGCGCAACGTCGAAGAGGCGCTGGGGGTGAAGACCATCGACCGCACGCAGCTGATCCTCGACATCTTCGCCCAGCGGGCGCGCTCGCAGGAGGGCAAAATCCAGGTGGAGCTGGCCCAGCTGCGCTATCTGCTGCCGCGGCTGGCGGGCAAGGGGGTGATGCTCTCGCGGCTGGGAGGCGGCATCGGCACCCGAGGCCCCGGCGAGCAGAAGCTGGAGATGGACCGCCGCCGCATCCGCGCGCGCCTGGGCCGGTTGGGCGATGAGCTGGAGAAATTGGCGCGCCGGCGCCAGACCGCGCGTGTCGAGCGCCGAGAGCGGCGCGTGCCGGTGGCCGCCCTGGTGGGCTACACCAACGCGGGCAAGACCACGCTGCTCAACCGGCTGACCGGCTCGGCTGGTGCGGCGCAGAATCAGCTCTTCACCACGCTGGATCCGCTGGCACGTCGTCTGCGGCTTTCCGATGGGCGGATGATCATCGTCACCGACACGGTTGGCTTTCTGCACCATCTGCCGCACCATTTGATCGAAGCGTTCAAAGCCACCCTGGAAGAGGCGCGCGACGCGGATGTGCTGCTGCACGTGCTGGATGCCAGCCATCCGTTGATCGGGGAGCATGCGGCGGCGGTGGAAGACGTCCTGCGGCAGCTGGGGCTGCAGCAGAAGCCCGCCATCATCGTGCTGAACAAGCGCGATCTGGTCTCCGACGCGGCGAGGCTTGCGGCGCTGGAGCAGGCCTACCAGCCGGCCGTGGCCATCTCAGCGGCGAAGGGGCAGGGCCTTGACCGGCTGCTTGAGCGCCTCGGCCAGCAGCTGGCCTCCGCTGCCGTCTCTCCTTAGATGGGATGGGCTCGCCGGTGGCTCGAAGCAGCGCTCTGGATCAGCATCATCGGCCTTGCCGCCGGCCTGCGCTTCAACGGATTGACACGGCACGACCTCACGGTTGATGAATTGTTTTCGCTGGAATGCTCCACCGGCCGCGGGCTGGCTCACGGGCGGCTGCCGAGCAGCGCGGTGATCGATCCAGCGCCTGAGTTGATGTCGCTGGCCGGCGCCCCACCGTGGCCCGCCGTCTGGCGCGCGACCGCCTCGGAGATCACCCATCCGCCGCTCTACTTTCTCCTGCTGCGCGGCTGGCGTAGCCTGTGGGGAGAGGGTGCTCTGGCGGCGCGAAGCTTCTCGCTGATCGCCTCGCTCGCCGCCGTCCTGTTGGCAATGGGGCTTGCCAGGCTGCAATTCGGCCGAGGCGCCGGCGTGCTCGCGGGGCTCCTCATGGCCGTTGCGCCACCGCAGATCACCTACGCGCAAGAGGTGCGCAACTATGCGCTGGTGATGGCGCTGGCGTTGGGTGCAGCCCTCGCACTGGTGCGCATTGAACGCGATGGGATCACCCGCGCACGCCTGATGGCGCTTGGGCTGTGCGTCTTCGCCGGGCTGTTGACCCATTACAGCATGCTCCTGACGGCGGCCGCCCTCCTAGCGTATGTGGTCCTCGGCATCCGCAACGAGCGGCGCGGCCCGCTGTTGCTCAGCGTGGGGTTGGCCGTCGTGGCGTTTCTCCTGGTGTGGGGGCCATGGGTGGGGCTGCAGCAACCTTTGGCTCAGGAGCAATGGCTACGATGGGATGCGCCCGCTCAACGTGCCGTGACTTGGACGTACGCCTTCAGCCTGCCGGTGCGTTGGTTCGTTGAGCTGCCGGATCCGGTGAATCCTCCGATCTTCCTGGGCGGCATGTCATTGTCGCATGCCGCGATGCTTGGCGTCGCCTGTTGGGGGTTGATTCTTCTGGGCAGTTGGCGATACCGCCGGGCGGTATTGTTGTGGAGCTGCTGGTTGCTGTTGCCGGTCGTTGTGCTGACGGCGTGGGATTTGTCGCGCTCCACCCTGCTGTTGCGCTGGATCCGCTACACGCTGCTCGCCAGTTTGGGAGTCTATGTGCTGGTCGCCGGTGTGGTCTGCCGCTGGCGTCCGTGGTTGCGGCGTATGGTTTCGGGCATCCTGCTGGCTGCCGCCATCGGTCTTGCTGTTGGCGAGTTGCAGCCGTCCCGGGCCGTCCAGCGCTCGGAGTGGCGCCGTGTGGTCACTGAGACCCTTGGCGCGCTCCAACCAGGGGATGTCATCGCGTTTGACAGCGTCGCCGGCCAGGGCGTGGACTGGTACTTGAAGTCCTTGTACCTGCCCTTTGCCCAGTACGGAGGCCGCACCAATTACCCCGTTCTGTTTTTGGGCGAGGTACTTCCAGCGGAGACCATCGTCCGATTGCGGCGCGCCCCGTCCATTTGGCTGGTGACGGTCAAGCGCTATCCGGATGCCGTCAAGTGGCTCAAGGAGATTCGGGTGCAAGAGGAACGTGCCTACCTCGACGTGATGGTCTACCGCTTGGCGTGGCCAACCGGCTGATCCGGGGTCTTTTTGGGCTTGACAGGCCGGACTCCGTGGGATATAGTTTTGTTAGCACTCAGTAAAATAGAGTGCTAATAAACGAGGCAGAATGAGCGTAAGTGACTTTGAACAAAGGAGAAAGAGAATCCTCGAGCTGATCATCGAGGCGTATGTGGCCTCGGCGGCACCGGTGGGTTCGGAATATGTCTCCAAGAAGCTGCGCTCAAGCTTAAGCCCCGCCACCATCCGCAACATCATGGTGGATTTAGAAGAGGCCGGCTTGCTGGAGCAGCCGCACACCTCGGCGGGGCGCGTGCCGACCGACCGCGGCTACCGCTACTACGTGGATGCGGTGATGGACGTGCACCATCTGCCGCAGGAGGAGCTGCGGCAGATGGCCGCGCTGATTGAGCCGCCGGAGCTCGATGTGGAGGAGCTGCTGGAGCGCTCCGGCGAGGCGCTCTCGCAGTTGACCCAGCAGGCGGCCTTCGTGGTGGCGCCGACCGTCAAGCAGAGCACCATGAAGCAGGTCGAGCTGGTGCCGCTGGGCGTGCGCAAGATTCTCTGCGTCATGGTGGCGAATGAGGAGATCGTGTCCTCTTCGGTCGTGGAAGTCACCGAGCCGATGACGCGCGATGAGGCGGCGGCGCTGGCCCGCTTCATGACGACCGAATTGGCCGGCTTGCCGTTCGGGGGATTGCTGGAGTCGCTGGAGCGGCGCATGCTGGCCCAGAGCGACTCGTTCTACCATTTGGTCAAGCGATCGCTGGACATCCTGCAGCATGCGCTCTCCACCGAGCCGGAGGAGCGGCTGCTGCTGGAAGGGGCCAGCTACGTGATCGCCCAACCGGAATTCCTGCGCGATCCCCGCAAGGCGCAGGAGCTGCTGCGGGGGCTGGATGCGGAAGACGTGCTCTTGCAGCGGCTGCGGCAGGATGCGGGCGGGGAGGGCGTGCGCGTGCGCATCGGCCGCGAGGTGCAAGTCCCCGGGTTGGACGAGTGCAGTTACCTGACCGCATCCTTTGCGATTCATGATGAAGCCATCGGCGGCCTTGGGGTGCTGGGGCCGCGGCGGATGGACTACCGCCGCATGCGGGCCCTGGTGGAAGGGATGAGCCGCTGTGTGACGGACGTGCTGAGCCGCTGGGAGCGTGAATCGTCATGATCCTCAAGCCCGACGGGCAGCCGCATCAGAAGCCTGAGGATCCCTTGAAGCGGCTGCAGGCGCAGGCCGAGCAGGCCAAAGATCAGTACCTGCGCACGCTCGCGGACTTGGACAACACCCGCAAGCGGCTGCAGAAAGAGAAGGAAGAGTCCGTCCGCTACGCGTCGGAGTCGATGGTGCGGGAGCTGCTGCCGATCATCGACAGCCTGGATCAGGCGCTGGTGGCGGTGGATAAGCAGTCAGACCCGCAAGCGGTCATCAAAGGGATTCATTTGATCTACCGGCAGCTGCTCGGGGTGCTGCAGAAAGAAGGGGTCAAGCGCATCCCGACGGTGGGCGAGCGGTTCGATCCGCACCGGCACGAGGCGGTCGCCCACGTGGACGCGACGGACGGTCAGGCGGATGAGACCGTGACGGACGAAGTACAAGTTGGCTATACGATGCATGGGAAAGTCATCAGACCAGCTATGGTAAAAGTCGCTAGGTCAGCACACAGCACACAGCCGTCAGCACACAGTACAGAGCAACCAAAGCAAACACAGGACAATCCACAGGCAGAGTAAGAAGGAGGATCCAATGGCCAAAGTGATCGGCATCGATTTGGGGACATCGAACAGCGCGTGCGCCGTGATGGAGCACGGGCGGCCGGTGATCATCCCCTCGGCTGAGGGGACGAGCATCGGCGGCAAGGCGTTTCCGTCCTACGTGGCGTTTACAAAGGACGGGCAGCTGCTCGTGGGGGAGCCGGCGCGCCGCCAGGCCGCCACCAACCCCGAGGGCACGGTGCAGGCCGCCAAGCGGAAGATGGGCACGGACCACGTCTACCGCATCTATGGCAAGGAGTACACGCCGCAGCAGATCTCGGCGTTCATCCTGCAGAAGATCAAGCGGGATGCTGAGGCGCATCTCGGAGAACCAGTCAGCCAGGCCGTCATCACCGTGCCGGCCTACTTCAATGACAACCAGCGACAGGCCACCAAGGATGCCGGGGCGATCGCGGGCCTTGAAGTGCTGCGCATCGTCAACGAACCCACGGCCGCCTGTCTGGCGTACGGGCTGGACAAGGCCGAAAAGGAGCAGAAGATTTTGGTCTTCGACCTGGGCGGCGGCACGCTCGATGTGACCATCATGGACATGGCGCAAGGGGTCTTCGAGGTGAAGGCCACCAGCGGCGATACGCAGCTCGGCGGCACCGACATGGACCAGGCACTCATCGACCACATCGCCGACGAGTTCAAGAAAGAGTCCGGCATCGACGTGCGCAACGACAAGATGGCGGTGCAGCGCATCCGCGAAGCGGCGGAGAAGGCGAAGATCGAGCTGTCCAACGTGCTGGAGACGGACATCAACCTGCCCTTCAT
>JACQRD010000032.1 GCA_016206675.1 Candidatus Omnitrophota bacterium | reverse complement strand
TCCGAATATTCCCTCGACGCAGCGCTACGGTACCGCGCTGGTGTTGCTGCTGCTGGTGTTGTCGATGAACATCCTGGCGGTCGTGCTGCGCGCGCGGTTTCGAAGGAAGCGGCAATGGTAGTGGCGGCATCCCCGGCCACGAAGATGGCCTTGCAGGAGTGGTCGGTTTGGTACGGAGCCATTCAGGCGCTGAAATCGGTGTCGCTTGATATTCGATCGCAGGAGATTTTGGGCGTCATCGGACCGGCGAACAGCGGCAAGACATCCTTCCTTCGCAGCCTCAATCGGATGAACGACATCAACCCCGCGTTCCGCGCCGACGGACGCGTCACCTTGGACGGGAAGGACCTGTACGAGGATTTCGACGGCCAGCAGGTGCGCCGGCGCATCGGGATTGTCTTTGCCTTGCCGCTACCCCTGCCACTCTCCATTCGAGAAAACGTCACGTATGGTCCGCGCATGAGAGGCGAGCGCAACGCCAGCCGCTTGGAGGAGTTGACTGAGCGCAGCCTGCGCGCGGCCTCCTTATGGGATGAAGTCAAGGACCGGCTTGATGTGCCGGCCATGAAACTCTCCGGCGGCCAGCAGCAGCGATTGTGCATCGCCCGCACGCTGGCCATGGAGCCGGAGGTCGTGCTGTTTGACGAGCCCTGCTCGGGCTTGGATCCGATTTCAACGGCCAAAGTCGAGGAGACGATGGTAGAGCTGAAATCCCAGTACACCCTTGTGCTGGTGACGAATAATACCAAGCAGGCCGCGCGGGTCAGTGACCGCGTGGCATTTTTCCTCATGGGCGAGCTGATCGAATTGGATCTGACGGACGTCCTGTTCACGACTCCCAGGGATCAACGCACGAATGATTACATCACCGGGCGATTTGGCTGATCGGCCGCCAGGGCTTGCGCCCGGAGCAGCCGCCAAGCTGTCCCGAGCCACTCAGCCGAAGATCGTCGTGGAACGCTTGAATTTGTATTACGGCGATTTCCATGCGCTGAAGGATGTCGGGATGGCAATTCCGCCGCAGCGCGTGACGGCCATGATCGGCCCTTCAGGGTGCGGCAAATCTTCCTTGCTGCGGTGCTTGAACCGGATGAACGAGTTGGTCGATCAAGCCCGCGTGACCGGCCACATTCTCCTGGATGGGGAAGACCTGATGAGCCCGATGTTTCCGCTGGTGGCTCTGCGCAAGCGAGTGGGCATGGTGTTTCAGCGGCCGAACCCATTTCCGCTGTCCGTGTATGAAAACCTCGCCTTCGGGGTGAAGATTCATGCGCTCGCCCCCCGGCGGGACATTCCCGCTATTGTGGAGCGGAGCCTGCGGGCCGTCGGGCTGTGGCAGGATGTGAAGGACCGCCTCGGCACGCCGGCGCTGCGGTTGTCGCTTGAGCAGCAGCAGCGGTTGTGCATCGCCCGTCTGCTGGCGGTGCAGCCGGAGGTCTTGCTGATGGACGAGCCCTGCTCGGCACTCGATCCCATGGCGACGGCGAAGGTCGAAGAGCTGCTCCATGAGCTGAAGGCGCGGTACACCATCGTCATTGTGACGCACAACATGCAGCAGGCCGCGCGCGTCTCGGACTATACGGGCTTCTTGCTTCTCGGTGAATTAATCGAATTCGGCGAAACCCACGAGGTCTTCACGACCCCGCAGGACGAGCGGACGGAAAGCTACATCACCGGGCGATTTGGATGATCCCACCACCTGCCATAGGCGGCTTGGACATGATGATGGTTGGGACAAAATGGTTTGGCCGTGCGGGCCGCCAGGCCAGCATGACCTTGAATTCGCAGAGATGCTGGCCGTCCGCCAGTGGCGGACGCCGGCAGGTGGTGGGATGAGTGCGCCATGCGGTTGTACCTGATCCGTCATGCTGAAGCCGTCCCTCGCGGCACGCCGGGTTATGCCCAGGACAGCCGGCGCCCGCTGACGGAGCAGGGGCATGAACAGGCCCGCGACATCAGCCTGGGGCTGAAGCGGCTGCAGATCGTTCCCGACGTGCTGCTGACCAGCCCGTACGTGCGAGCGATGCAGACGGCCAATTACCTTGCGCAGGCGCTGCAGTTGAGTGCGCCGCCCAGGGAGCTATCGCAGTTGCGCGCGGAGGCTGAGCCGGCCGAAACGTCGACCGCCTTAGCGCCGTATGCCCAGCAGGAGCACGTGATGCTCGTGGGGCACGAACCTCATTTGAGCGCTTGGATCGCGGAATTAACGGCCGGTAGCGGCGGGATGCGCTGCCAAATGAAGAAGGCGGGCGCGGCCTGCATCGACATCGAGCGCGTGCCGCCACCGTCCGGCAGCGGCACCCTGCGCTGGCTCCTCAGCCCCAAACAACTTGCGCTCATCGCCAAGAGCTCATGACTGGTGACGTTGTTCGTCTGTCGGTGACGTGGCCCGTTTCGTCTATCGGTTACGTCATTCGTCAAAGGCCAGAGTCGAATAACGTGACCGAACAACGACACGGGCTACGTAACCGATGGACGTAACCGACAAACAGCGATGACCTTCGGCATCATCGACGTGGGTACCAACTCGATCCACCTGCTCATCGGCATCCTGGGCCTCAACGGGAAATTCCACGTCCTGCTGAAAGAGCGCGATCTGACCCGTCTCGGCGCCGGCGGTCTGGCGCGCGGCCGGCTGACCGAGAAAGCGTGCCGACGTGCCGAAAAGGTGCTGGCCGGCTACGCCGCCACCCTGCGGCGCTTCGGCGTCGACCATGTGGAAGCGGTAGCTACCAGCGCCGTGCGCGAGGCGGCCAACGGCCTCGACTTCGCCTGGCGTATCCGCAAGCGGCTGGGGCTGCCGCTGCGCGTCATCAGCGGCAGGGAAGAGGCACGCCTGATCTATCTGGGTGTGCTGCAGGTGGCGCGCTTTACGCGCTCCACCGTGATCATCAGCCTTGGCGGGGGCAGTATCGAGGTGATGGTAGGCGATGTCCGGCGGCTGCACTTTGCCGTCAGCCGGCCGCTGGGCTGCGCGCGGCTGGCCGAGCGGTTCATCCGCTACGATCCGGTCCGGCCCGAGGAGCTTGAAGCGCTGCAGCGCGAGGTGCGCCGGGCCTGGGCGCCGATTGTCCAGGCCTTGCGGCGTCACCGGTGGCAGCAGGCGCTGGGCAGCTCCGCCACGATTCAGCAGGTCTTGACCGCCGCCCATCTCTTCGCACGGCACGGCTCAGTGAAGGGCAAACGGCCGGTCATCGTCAGCCGCCAGTCGCTGCGGCGGCTGGTGCAGTGGCTGGCCACTTCCACGGCGGCCCAGCGCACCAAGCTGCCGGGGCTTGATCCGCGGCGGCAGGATTTAGCGCTGCCCACCGGCGTCGTTCTGCTGGCCTGGATGGAGGGGTGCGGCATCGAGCGCATCCAGCATGCGCCGGGATCGCTGCGGGAAGGGCTCGTGGTGGACTACTTGATCCGGCACCACCGGCGCCGCTCGCGCCACGTCTTCGACGCCATCACCGACGTCCTCGGCCCCAACGGCCATAACGGATTGACAGGCACCTGGCGCAAGCGCATCATGCAGGGCATCTTGGAGCGTCCGAAATCCTCATGACCACCAAAGGCTACGGCCAGCCGCACCAGTATCCGGGGCGGCTGATCATCGTGGAAGGCATCGACGGCTCCGGCAAGAGCACCCAGCTGCAGCTGCTGCACCGCTGGCTCGTGTCGCAGGGCAGCACCGTCTTTTTCACCGAATGGAACTCCTCGAAGCTGGTCAAGGAAACCACGAAGCTGGGCAAGAAGAACCGCACGCTCACCCCGCTGACCTTCAGCCTCATCCACGCCACCGATTTCGCCGACCGGCTCTTCTACAACATGATCCCGCCGCTGAAGGCCGGCATGATCGTGGTGGCCGACCGCTACGTCTACACCGCCTTCGCGCGCGATGTGGCGCGCGGCTGCGATACCGCCTGGGTGCGCAAGCTCTATGAGTTCGCCCTCCGGCCGGATCTGGCTTTTTACTTCAAGGTGCCGGTGGACGTCTCGCTGGGCCGCATCCTCTCCGGCCGGGCGAGCATCAAATACTACGAGGCCGGGATGGACCTCAACATGAGCCAGGACCCGGTGGAGAGCTTCACGAAGTTTCAGTCGAGGATTTTGGAGGAGTATGACCGCGTCGTCGAGGAGTTCCATCTGACCGTCGTGGATGCGACGGCGGAGATCGACGAACAGCAGGAAATCGTGAGGGAGACGGTCACCCGCGCGCTGGCGAACTACCACCCCGTGGTGAATCTCGATGGCAAAGCCGAAGTTCTTCGGGGAGGGCATCCCGTACCTGGACGCCCCATCCCTGAACCTCAAGGGAAAGCTGATCGTCATTGAAGGCACCGACGGCGTCGGACGCACGACCCAGATCGAGCGCCTGCGCAACTGGCTCGAGGTGCAGGGCCACGGTGTGGTCGAAACCGGCTGGACCCGGTCGCAGCTGATGTCCAACCTCATCGATTTGGCGAAGGAGGGCAATACGCTCACGCGGGATACCTTCAGCCTGCTCTACGCCACCGACTTCGCCGACCGGCTGGAGAACCAGATCGTGCCGGCGCTGCGCTCCGGCTTCATCGTGCTCTCTGACCGTTACGTCTACACCGCTTTCGCCCGGCACGCGGCCCGCAGCGGCGACCGCGACTGGATCCGGCACGTCTTCGGCTTCGCGATCATCCCCGACGCGGTGCTGTATCTCAAGACGGACGTCGCCTCGCTCGTGCCGCGCGTCATCAGCTCCCACGGCATGGACTACTGGGAATCGGGCATGGACCTGCACCTGGGCGAGGACCTGTACGACAGTTTCTGCGCCTACCAGGCGCGGATCATCGATGAGTACGAGGCGATGGCGAAGGAGTACAAGTTCGAGATGATCAACACGGTGGGGCGCGGCATCGAGGAGATCCAACAGGATTTGCGGGAGCGGATCGAGCCGGTGGTGCGCCGCCCGCGCAAGATCGATCCCTCGCTGCTCGAGGTGAAATTGGATCGGAAGGTGGAGTAGCCCCACCACCTGCGCCGGCGCGCAGAAGCGCGCCCGGCACACAGGAGAGTTCAGCAAAGGGTGATGATGATTAATACGAGGAAGGTCAAGGGTTCTGGTGATCGAGTGTGCCAGTGGCGGCTTGAGCGAACGATGAAGTGCGAGCCGCCACGGGCGCAGGTGGTGGGGTAGCCCGCATGCAGCGGCACCTGGACGTGGAGCTCACCCGCCTGAAGGATGAGTTGGTGCGCATGGCCGGCCTGGCCGAGGCGGCCATCGGTTTGGCCGTCAAGGCGCTCGTCAGCCGGGACGCCGAGGCCGCGCGGGAGGTGATCGCCTCCGACGGGACGATCAATGCGCTCGAGATGGAGATCGACGAGCTCTGCCTTCGCGCGATGGCGCTCTACCAACCGGAAGCGAGGGACTTGCGGCTGCTGGCCATGGCCCTGAAGATCAACAACGACCTCGAGCGGATGGGGGACCAGGCGGTCAACATCGCCGAGCGCACGCTGGAGCTGCTGAAGGAGCCGCTGCTGAAGCCCTTGATCGACATCCCGCGCATGGCCGAGCTGGCCCAGCGGATGGTGAAGGAGAGCATCGACGCCTTCGTGCACCAGGATCCGCTGCGCGCGCGTGGCGTCTGCGCCCAGGATGACGCGGTGGACAGCTACGATGATCAGATCTTCCGCGAGCTGTTGACCTACATGATGCAGGATCCCAAGGCCATCACGCGCTCGGTCAACCTGATCCTGGTCAGCCGCCATCTGGAGCGCATCGCCGACCACGCCACCAACATCGCCGAAGACGTCATCTATCTGGTCGAAGGCAAGAACATCAAGCACCACGCCCTCGATCCTTCGGCTCGGGCCTCAGCCTAGCTGAGGCCTCGCGCTCCTCTCAATGAAAAGCCCCATGTACTTCATAGCACGTCTGCTCCTCGTCGCTGCGGCGCTGATGTGGCCGTTCACGAGCGCGACCGCACTCGAGACAATCGCCGCCCGCCAGCAGCTCGCCCGCCGGCATCTCGCCGAGGGTCGCCATGCCGACGCCGAGCGCATGGTGAAGTCCGCCCTCGTCATGGCGGAGGAGGATTACGGGCCGCACAGCCGTGAGCTGGCCTCCGTCGTCCAGCAGCTCGCCGTGGTCTACCAGGCCCAGGGCCGCATCGCGGAGATGGAGCCGATCCTGAAGCGCCTGGTGGCGATCCGGGCCTGGCATCGGTGGGCCGACCCGCTGGAGTATGCCGAAGCGCTGAATCTGCTGACCGCCTACTACCATGACACCGAGCGGTATGCCGAGGCGATCGCCAGTGGCGAGCAAGCGCTGCAGGTCGACCGCGAGGCGCTGGGCGAAGCCAGCGCCGAAGTCGCCGCCGACCTGAGTGATCTGGCGGTGCTGCACCAGCGCCTCGGCCGGATGAAGGAAGCGAAAGCGTTCTACCGCCAATCCCTCGCCGCCTGGCAGGCGGCGGCTCCGCTGAATCCGGCCCACGCCTTGACGCTCAGCGATTATGCCGCCTTGCTGCGGCAGCTCGGCCAGCCGCTGGAGGCGCAAGTCGTCGAGGGCCGGGCGCGGACGATCCTCTCCTCCCGCTGACGGCGCGCCGCTTCTGTTGTTGACGAAACAGCGACGCCACGGTAGCATTGTGGCGCCGTAGCACCGTCCATGGATCGCAACTCCACCACGCCCAACAAGTTAGCATCACCGGGTCTGCTCGTCCGCTTCGGGTGGGCGCTGCGGCGCTATTTCATCACCGGCTTGGCCACTCTCTTTCCGGTCACGGTCACTGTCTGGTTGGTGGTGACCATCTTCAACTTCGCCGACCAGCGCGCCGGCCGGCTCTTCGGCGTCGACTTTCCCGGCCTGGGGCTTCTGGTGACCATCGTGGTCATCATGGGCGCGGGTGTGCTCTCCATCCATTTCTTCGGGCGGGTCCTGTTTCGGACGGTGGAACTCTGGCTGGGCCGCCTGCCGCTGTTCAGGAAGGTGTATCCGGCGGTCAAGCAGCTGGCGCAATTTCTCTTTAATGATGAAGGCAAGGGACGCAGGGATCTCCGCGGGGTGGTGCTAGTACAGTATCCCCGGCTGGGGGTCTATACGCTGGCGTTTGTGACGAATGAAACACAGACCACAATCAATGGGCGCCCGCAGACGTTGCTGACGCTGTTGCTGCCCAATCCGCCGTCGCCGTTTACGGGGCCGATCATGTTCGTCCCGAAAGAAGACGTCGTCCCCCTTGATCTGTCCGTGGAAGACGCCGTGAAATTCATTCTCTCCTGCGGGGTGGTGACACCATCACTGAAGCCGGCGGTGACGGTAAGGTCCTAGGGATTATCCGATGCCCAGAACCCTGAACCCACAGCTGACAGCGGCAATTGGTGGATAACGCATAACGGGGATGTGATGGAATCGTTCTTCAGCGTGATGGCCGATCCAACCTTCTCCATCTGGGAGCGGGTGGCCTTGGGTGGCGTGCTGTCGACCGCGGTGCTCGGGCTCTTCTACGCGGCGTTTCTGGCGGTGGAAGTGCTCGGCAAGGATCAGGGCACCGAGGCGATGCAGAAGATCAGCGGAGCCATCCGCCTCGGCGCCAACGCGTATCTGATCCGGCAGCTGAAGGCGCTCTCCGCGCTCATTCTCATCATCGCGGCACTGCTCTACTTCACGACCGCCGAGACGCACATTGCCTGGGGCCGGGCGCTGGCCTTTCTCATGGGGGCCTCGTTCTCCTTTCTCGTCGGGTTCATCGGCATGAACATGGCGGTGCAGGGCAACGTGCGCGTCGCGGCCGCCGCCCGGACGAGTTTCGCTGAGGCGCTGAAGATCGCCTACCGCACCGGCACCATCACCGGCATGCTCACCGACGGGCTGGGGCTGCTGGGCGGGGCGCTGAT
>JACQRD010000031.1 GCA_016206675.1 Candidatus Omnitrophota bacterium | reverse complement strand
GGCGGGGCAAGCCTCAACTGGGCCACTAATGGCGCTGATTCAGGGCATCCGCACCAAGCCGCTGCACGTGATAGCCGACGAACGCGGGCGGCTCTTTGAGATCCTGCGCCGGGATGAGCCGCTCTTTCGCCGCTTCGGCCAGGTCTACTGCACGACGGTCCACTACGGGGTGGTCAAAGGCTGGCACTACCACAAGCGGCAGACGGATTACTTCGTCTGCGTCTCCGGCATGATCAAGCTGGTGGCGTACGATGGCCGGAAGGGATCGCGCACCCGCGGGCAGGTCAACGAGTTCTTCATCGGCGTCCACCATCCGATGCTGGTGACGATCCCTCCCCAGGTGCTCCATGGCTTCAAGGGCATTTCTCAGCCGGAAGCCGTCGTCATCAACGTGCCCGACCATCCCTATCGCCATGGCAAGCCGGATGAGTACCGAGTCGATCCGCATAGCAACGAGATCCCGTATGATTGGCATCGCGTCGATGGCTAATCGCCCATGAAAGGAGTCATCCTCGCGGGGGGGTTGGGCTCGCGGCTGGGGCCGCTGACGCACATCACCAACAAGCACCTGCTGCCGGTCTACGACCGGCCGATGATCTATTTCCCGCTGCAGACGCTGGTGGAGGCCGGCATCAAGGACATTCTCCTGGTGACCGGCGGCAACCATGCCGGGGAGTTCTTGCGGCTGCTGGGCAACGGCGAGGCCTTCGGCCTGAAGCACCTGCATTACACCTATCAGCGCGGCGAAGGCGGCATCGCCCAGGCGCTGGGCCTGGCCGAGAACTTTGCCGACGGCCAGCCGCTGGTCGTCATCCTTGGCGACAACATCCTCGAGCGGTCGATCAGGCCGCACGTGGAGCGCTACGCCGCCAACGGGCGGGGGGCGAGCGTGCTGCTGAAGGAGGTCGGCGACCCCCAGCGCTTCGGGGTGGCCGAGCTGCAGGGGGATCGGATCGTTTCGATCGAAGAGAAGCCCAAGCAGCCGAAGTCCCGCTATGCCGTCACGGGAATCTACCTGTACGACGCGCAGGTCTTTGAGATCGTGCGTGGGTTGAAGCCCTCCGGGCGCGGAGAGCTGGAGATTACCGACGTCAACAACGCCTACATCCGCCGCGGCCAGATGCGCTATGACATCCTCGACGGCTGGTGGACGGATGCCGGGCTGCCGGAGACGCTGTACCGCGCTGCGACGCTTGTCCGCGAGAAAACGCTCATGAGGCAAGCAGTGGCATGAGGTTACAATCTGTTACCAACGGTTACCAACCACCACCCATACTGTTGTAACTGATGGTAACCGTTTGTAACTGTCCTCATTGATGAAGCTGCTGGTCACCGGCGGCGCCGGATTCATCGGTTCGCACTTCATCCGGCACTGGCTCTCGACGCATCCGGCGGATGAGCTCGTTACCCTCGACCTGCTGACCTATGCAGGGCTGCGCAACCGGCTCGCCGAT
The DNA here is from genome assembly GCA_016206675.1 of Candidatus Omnitrophota bacterium. Lineage (GTDB taxonomy): Bacteria > Omnitrophota > Gorgyraeia > Aquiviventales > Aquiviventaceae > JACQRD01. The sequence goes on along the minus strand of JACQRD010000031.1, from coordinate 4,916 downwards.
GTCGAGGGCAGCCCCCGGTACCGCTTCGTCCAGGGCGATATCGCCGATCTGAGCGCCGTGCAGCGCGCCTTGGAAGGCTGCCGTGCCGTCGTCCACCTCGCCGCGGAAACGCACGTGGATCGCTCCATTACTAACGCCGCGCCCTTTCTGCGCACCAACGTCGAGGGCACCTACCTGCTGCTGCAGGGGGCGCGATCCGCCGGCGTTGAGCGCTTCGTGCACGTCAGCACCGACGAAGTGTACGGGCCGGTGCTGGAAGGCGCGGTGGATGAGCAGGCCCCGCTGCGGCCGAAGAGCCCGTATGCGGCCAGCAAGGCCGCCGGCGACGTGCTCGCCCAGTCGTTTGAGGCCACGCACGGGCTGCCGGTGATCATCGCGCGGCCGACCAACGTCTACGGGCCGTGGCAGCTGCCGGAGAAGTTCCTGCCGCTGTGCATTACCCAGGCGCTGCAGCAGCAGCCGATCCCCATTTACGGCGACGGGCTGCAGCGGCGCAGCTGGCTGTTCGTCACTGATGTCTGCGAAGCACTGGCGGGAATTCTGGAACGAGGGCGCATCGGGGATGTGTATAATATCGCCAGCGGCGAGGAGCACGCCAATCGCGAGGTGGCCCATCGCGTCCTGGCGCATCTGGGAGCACCCTCAAGCCTCTTGCAGCCCGTGGCCGACCGGCCCGGGCACGACCGGCGCTACGCCATGCAGGATGAGAAACTGCGCGCGCTGGGCTGGCAGGCGCGCGTGCCGTTCGAGCAAGGGCTGCGCGAAACCGTGGCATGGTATCAGGCGCAGGCGGCGTGGTGGCGTCCGTTAACCCAACGGCTCCGTGAAGATCCTTATCACTGGCTCAACCGGCCTGCTGGGCCAAGCGCTCAGCCGTCGGCTCGCGGCGTGGGCTGAGGTCACCGGCCTCTCGCGCCACGCGCCGGCGCCCTCCCTCGATTCCGCTCGGGATGCCGTTGCGGGCGGAGGCGAGCGAACGGCATTGCCGGGGCGCCATGTGGTGTGCGATCTGCTGGATGCCGCGGCGACGGCGCGCGCCATCGACGAGGCGCAGCCGGAGGCGGTGATCCACAGCCAGGCGTTGTCGGATGTGGACCGCTGCGAGCTGGAGCCGGACGTGGCACAGCGCATGAATGTCGAGGCCACGGCCCATGTCATTCGGGCGCTGGCCACATCAGCGGCGACGTTCGTGTACGTCAGCACCGATTACGTCTTCGATGGGGCCAAGCGCAGCCCATACGTGGAAGCGGATCAGCCGAATCCCCTGAGCGTCTACGCGCGCTCAAAGTGGGAGGGCGAGCAGGCGGCGCTGGCGTATCCTTCGGGGATCGTGGTACGGCCGAGCACGCTCTTCGGGCCGGTCCGGATGAATTTCTGCGACGCAGTGGTGCAGGCGGCGAAACAGGGGCGCACCATCGAGGTCTTTTCGGACCAAACCACCTCGCCGACCTACACGGAGGATTGCGCCGAGGCGATCGAGGCCTTGGTGCGTTGGAAAGCCGGCGGCCCGACAGGCGGCGCGCGCATCGTTCATGTCGCCAACACCGGCGCCTGCTCCCGCCTGACGCTGGCGTACCGGATTCTTGAATTGCTCGGGGCGTCGCGCGAGGTGGCGCGTCCGGTGCGCATGGCCGATCAGCGCCGCCCGGCGCCACGGCCGCCCTATTCCGCCTTGGAGACCACGGAGCTGCCAACCGTCATCGGAAGGAGACTCAGATCATGGGACGACGCGCTGCAGGCGTATCTCCGCCAACCCCGTTAGATATGAAGAGGCGACAGCACGGCAAGCCATATCTAACGGGGCCAGCGCTGGCTCAATTAGCCAGGCGCATTCACACCCGCACCGCCCGCGTCGGGGTCATCGGGCTCGGCTATGTGGGGCTGCCGCTGGCGGTGGAGTTCGCCAAGGAAGGCTTTCGCGTCACCGGCATCGACCTCGATGCAGCCCGTGTTCGCGGCGTCAACCGCGCGCGCTCCTACATTCTCGACGTGCCGAGCGAGGATTTGCGGCGGCTGCGCAAGGCCCGAAGGCTTTCCGCCACCACGTCGTTCGAGCCGCTGGGACGGCAGGATGCGATCATCATCTGCGTGCCCACGCCGCTGCGCAAGACGCGCGAGCCGGATATGTCCTATATCGTCTCCGCGACAAACGAGATCGCCAAGCGGGTGCGCAAGGGGCAGCTGATCGTGCTGGAAAGCACCACCTACCCGGGCACGACGGAGGAAGTGGTCCTGCCGGCGCTTGAGGCGCAGGGCCTGAAGGCGGGGCGCGACTTCTGCCTGGCCTTTTCGCCGGAGCGCATCGACCCGGGCAACCCGACGTACCAGACCCGCAACATCCCCAAGGTCATCGGCGGGGTGACGACGCGCTGCACGGAGCTGGCGTCGGCACTCTACGGCACGGCGATCCAACGGATGGTGCCGGTCTCCTCCTCCAAGGCCGCGGAGATGGTCAAGCTGCTGGAGAACACCTTCCGCGCGGTGAACATCGGTCTGGTCAATGAGATCGCGCTCATCTGCGACCGGCTGGGCATCAACGTCTGGGAGGTGATCGACGCGGCCAAGACCAAGCCGTTCGGTTTCATGCCGTTTTACCCCGGCCCCGGAACGGGTGGCCACTGCATCCCAAGCGACCCGGTGTACCTGGCGTGGAAGGTGCGCGTGCACGGCTTTGAAGCGCGCTTCATCGAGCTGGCGACCCAGATCAACGGCTTCATGCCGGAATACGTGGTGCAGAAGGTGGGCCGCGTGCTCAACGACCGCCGCAAGGCGCTGAAGGGGGCGAAGGTGCTGCTGCTGGGGCTGGCGTACAAGAAGGACGTGGGGGATATACGCGACTCGCCCGCCTTCGACGTGGCGCGGCTTGTGGCGGAGCGGGGCGCCGTCATCAGCTACCACGATCCGCACGTGCCCTCCGCGGAGCTCAACGGCCGCGCGTATCGCTCCATCCGGCTCACCCCGGCCGCGCTGCGCGGCTGCGACTGCGCGGTGGTGCTGACCAACCACTCAAACGTGGACTACGGCCTCATCGCCCGCCACGCGCCGGCGGTCGTCGATACCCGCAACCAGTACCGGCAGGCGTCGCGCGGCCGGATTGTGAAGCTATGACCCGAGACTCGAGTCTCGGGTCTCGAGTCCGACGATAGTAGTTATGGAGGTTGAGTGATGGCACGGTATCTTGTCACGGGAGGCGCGGGATTCATCGGCTCGCACATCGTCGACCGGCTGGTGGCTGACAAGCACCAGGTGCGGGTGATGGACGACCTCTCCTCCGGCAAGCTGGACAACCTCAGCGGTGTGCGCGATCGCGTGGAGTTTCTGCAGGGCGACATCCGCGACCGGGCGCTGATGCGCAAGGCCTGCAACGGCATTGAGCTGATCCTGCACGTGGCGGCGTGGCGCAGCGTGCCGAAGTCGATGGCCGATCCCTACGGCTACATGGATGTCAACGTGCTCGGCACGACGAATCTGCTGGAAGAAGCGGTGAAAGCGAAGGCCAAGCGGGTGGTGGTCGTCTCCTCCAGTTCCGTCTACGGGGAAGCGAAGAGGGTGCCGATGCAGGAGACGGACCCTGCCAACCCGGTGTCGCCGTACGCCGCCTCCAAGCTGATCGATGAGATGCTCTGCGGGCTCTTCTCCCGCGGCTTCGGGCTGGAAACTGCGTCGGTGCGCTATTTCAACGTCTTCGGCCCGCGGCAGAGCCTCGAAAACGAGTATGCCGTGGTCATCCCGAAGTTCATCACCTGCCTACTCAAAAAACAGTCGCCGCCGGTGTATGGCGACGGGAAGCAGTCGCGCGACTTCACCTACGTGGACAACGTGGTGGAGGGCACCATCCTCGCCTCGCAGGTGCCGGGGGTGGGCAGCGGCGAGGTCTTCAACATCGCCCTCGGGGAAGAGCATACCGTGCTCGATCTGCTGGAGCAGCTCAACAAGATCATGGGGACTGCCATCACGCCCGACTTCAAGCCGAAGCGGCCGGGTGATGTGTTCCGCACCTACGCGGATGCGTCCAAGGCGCAGCGGCTGCTGGGCTGGAAGGGCAAGGTCAACTTCGCCGAGGGGCTGCGCCGCACCGTCGAGTGGTTCAAAGCTCATCCACCCCAGTAAGGCGTTCAATCGTTCAATTGTTCCAAGAGGTTACTCCAAGTCTATCGGAACCATTGAACCAATGAGCTATTGAGCCATTGAACGGATTTCATGCCGAACATTCCTTTGCTTGATCTGCGCGCGCAGTACCGCTCCATCAAGCCGGAGATCGACGCCGCCATCCAGCGGGTGCTTGACAGCGGCCACTTTATCCTCGGGCCTGAGGTTGAAGCGCTCGAGCGGGAGATTGCCGCCTACTGCGGCGCCACGCACGCCGTCGGCGTGGCCTCCGGCACGGACGCCCTGGAACTTTCACTTCGTGCCCTCGGTATCGGGGCCGGCGACGAGGTGATCACCACCGCGTTCAGCTTCTTCGCCACGGCCGAGGCCATTGTGGCGGTCGGTGCCATCCCGGTCTTCGTCGACATCGAGTTGCAGACCTACAACCTCGATCCGGAGCAGGTCGCAGCCGCCGTCACGCCCCGCACCACAGCGATTCTCCCCGTCCACCTCTACGGCCATCCCTGCGCGATCGAGCCGATCATGGCGACCGCGAAGCGGCATGGACTGAAGGTGATCGAAGACTGCGCGCAGGCCATCGGCGCGCAGGTGCACGGCAAACGGGTCGGCTCCTTCGGCCATGCGGCGGCGCTGAGTTTCTTTCCCAGCAAGAATTTAGGCGGCTACGGCGATGGGGGCATGGTCGTGACCAACGATGCCAAGGTGGCCGATGCGGTGAAGCTGCTGCGGGTGCATGGGAGCCGCCGGCGGTACTGGCACGAACAGCTCGGGCGCAATAGCCGTCTCGATGAGCTCCAGGCGGCGAT
>JACQRD010000030.1 GCA_016206675.1 Candidatus Omnitrophota bacterium | reverse complement strand
GTCTTCCCCGATATTCGAGACCCGGCTGATCCATGCCTGCGCCCGAGCGCCAGTCAGCTGCAACGTCGGCAGGTCACGCACTTCCAGTGGGCCTGCCGGATACGGACTCGTGGGGACGCCTTCCAACGCTAAGGCGTTGTCCGGATCTGGGTTGAACAGCGGGTTCAACCCATCGTAGATGCCCGTTTGGACCCCCACGCCCAGTTGGTCGATCCACGCATACGCAGAGGCCACGTCACCTGGAAGCGCGAAGGAGGGCTGCTCGCGGACGAACTCGAACAGTTTCTCTTTGAGATGCTCGAGGGCCCCCTGGGCTAAGTCGAAGGCCTGTAACTGCTCTTGAAGGAGCTGCTCCGCCCGGCGTTCGGTCATGGTGCGCATGGTGAGAAGATTCGAGTAGACCAGCACCGCCGCCAGCGCAAGATAGCTGCCGATGAGGGCGAATCCTTTATTGCTGGTCCGTCGATGCTGGCGTTGCTTCATGATGTCCCGCCCATTGTGCTGCTCACCATCTCCGAGAAAACAAAACCGCCGCGTTACCAGAAGAACTGCTCCCTCTTCGGCAACCCGGCGATCCTTGCCCGCTCTTCGGCAACCCGGCGGTCCCTCAAGGACCCGTGGCTTTCCCTCTCCTACGCCCTTCGGGCTTCGGAGAGCCCTCCGAAGCTCGCCATCGCTACACATCAGCGAGCGGAGGAGGGGGCCCTAGCTTGCGCTAGGTGTGGCTTTTTCGGAGATGCGAATTGTCAACTCAGAGTATACCTGTCCGGATCATGCGCCATCAAGACCCGGCGATGTTTTCTGGCGGACGGCTACGGCGCCTGTGCCCATACCTCTGAGGTCAAGGTCTGGATCGTGCTCCCGCCGAGGGGTGAGCCAACCCGCGCCGTCACCGTCACCGTCACCAACCCCCCTGGACAGGTGGCAGGCACCACGAAGGCGGCGATCTGTGATGCGACCGCCTGATCGGTCGTCCCAACCCTTCGGATAAGGCTCGTGCCACTGAGACGGTACTCAATCGCCGTCGCGCCATCATTCTGTGTCAGCTGCAGCCGATCATCCGTCACATCGGCAGTGCCCGGCAGGCAGGTCACGCTGTCCTGATCCGCCGCTCGCACATCTTCGCGGAGCCGGTTCATCGCCTGCCGGGACGCGGCCTGGGCGGTTAAGCGGGTATCGGTGAGCAGCCACGACTGGCGGCTCACCTGGATGAAGATGATGATCATCCCGCCGACCACGGTCATGATGACCGCGGTCAACAACATCTCCACCAACGTCACCCCGCGACACGCCATGGGCTACTCCCGCTGGGCGACCCGCGTGCTGACCATGACGGGCGAGTCGACCCACCAATTGGCATCCGGCCCATCCTGGCAGTCGGCTTCACCGATGACGCGTTCCCGATGCTGCCAGCAGGCGGCCACGTGCAAGTCAAAGAGCGTGGCGGTGGCCGGATCGCTTCCGTCAGGCACGGGCCGAATCTGCAGCACCAGCTGGCCGTTGGCTTGTAGAGGAAGCTGTGCGAGCGGAAACGGCTGCCATGGCGGGGCCGTGCGCAGGGCGCTCGTTGGCCTCGCCATCCACTCTTCCAGCAAGCCCTGGGCGGCGTTGAGCGCAATCTGCTGCTGACTCAAGTATTCGGCATGGAGCGTTGCGGCGTTTAAGGACAACAACAGCGCAGCCCCTCCCACTAGCAACAACGTCGCGCCAAGGAGCATTTCGACGATCGACATCCCCCGACGGTTGTCGCTCATTTTCCCGGCTCAAGGAACTTGTAGCCGACGTTGCGGACGGTGTCGATGTAGGTGGCCCCCCGGCTTTCGATCTTCGACCGCAGGCGGCGGATGTGGACATCGACGGTCCTGGTGCCGCCATAGTAGTCGTAGCCCCAGACCTTGTCGAGCAGCGCCTCGCGCGTAAAGACTTTGCCGGGGTGGGTGGCCAGGAACTTCAGTAGCTCGAACTCCTTATAGGTCAAATCGACAGGCTCGCCCTTGACGTGCACCTCGTATCGCTCGAAGTCAATCACCAGAGCGCCGTGAGCAAAGCCGTTCTTCAGCTCAACTTTGTGCAGCTTCCACATGAGAAAGTGGAGGCGCTCCGCCAGCCGCGTGCCGGTCACGGGCAGCGTGAGGTAATCCTCAAACCCCCAGGCGACGTCCAGATGGCCGAGCTGTGCCTCCGGGACCAGCAGCACCAGCGGCACGTCCTTCAGGGCCGGTTCCCGCCGCAGCGCGTGGCAGAGCTTGGCATGTTCCGTGGCACAGCGCTCCAGATCGACGATGAGCACATCCAGCTTCTCCGGCGTAAACTCCTCCTTGAATACCTCAGAGGAAGCGGACGGTGCTACGGAGAAACCCCGCTCCAGCAGCGCCGACTTCAGCGCCTTCTTGTTCGCCCAATCATCTGTAATAAAGAGAACGCGATACATTAGCAGACAGCAGACAGCAGACAGCAGACAGCAAAGGACCTCTTACTGTGTGCTGTGTGCTGTGTGCTACTCTTCATCTTTCAACGTAGCGGTTCGTGATGGGCATGCGGCGATCCCTGCCGAAGGCCTTCGGGGTGATTTTAATCCCCGGCGGCGCCTGCCGCCGCTTGTACTCGGCCCGGTCCACCATGTGGAACACGCGCCTCACGGTGGACGCGCTCGCCCGGCTGCGGGCGATGGTGTCCTGGAGGCTGCGGTCTTCCTCCACAGACGCCTTGAGAATCCGGTCCAGCGCGTCGTACGGCGGCAGCGTGTCTTGGTCCTTCTGGCGAGAGGCCAATTCAGCCGTCGGCGCCCGCCTGAAGATGCGCTCCGGAATCGGCCCCGCCTTCGCTCTGCGAGCTTCGGCGGGCCAGGTGCCCGGTGGATGGTGATTGCGCCAGCGCGCCAGCCGGTAGACCAGCGTCTTGGGCACATCCTTGATGACGGCCAACCCGCCGGCCATGTCGCCGTAGAGCGTGGTGTAGCCGGTCGCCATCTCGCTCTTATTCCCCGTGTTCAGCACCAACCACCCGAACTTGTTCGAGAGCGCCATCAGCAGGTTGCCGCGGATGCGGGCTTGGATGTTCTGTTCAGTGACGTCCGCCGGGCGGCGGCCGAAGACCGGCCGTAAACTGTTCAAGTATGCCTGAAATACCGGCTCGATGGAGATCGCCACCACCTGCATCTTCAGGGCCTTGGCCAGCCGTTGCGCATCTTGCCGTGTGCCCGCCGAGGAAAACCGCGACGGCATGACCATCGCCCGGACGTGCGCAGCGCCCAACGCGTCGACGGCCAGACACGCCGTCAGCGCCGAGTCGATGCCGCCTGAGAGGCCGAAGACGACGGTGGAAAACCCGTTTTTTCGCACGTAATCGCGCAGCCCCAACCGCAGCGCCTCGTAGACTTCCTCGTCCGGCCCCAGGATCCGCCGGGGCGCCGGCGGCAGCGGCGCGCGAGGACCCGGCGCTGGCGGTGGTAACCGCACGCGCCTGACCGGCATGAGCGGCCGCCGGGGGCGCGAGGCGGCGAACGGCAGATCCACGAACACGGTATCTTCGCGGAACGCGCACCCGTGGACCAGCCGCCGTCCCCGCGCATCGAGCACCAGGCTGGCCCCGTCGAAGACGAGCTCGTCCTGCCCACCGACCAGGTTGCAGTAGGCGATCGGCACGCGGTTGCGGCGCGCCTGCCTGCTAAAGAGGCGCTGGCGCACCATGAACTTGCCCGCGTAGTACGGGCTGGCGGAGATGTTCACCACCAGGTTCGCTCCAGCGTGGGCGAGCAGCTCGCACGGAGGAGCCGTCCAGAGATCCTCGCAGATGGTCAGGCCCACGCGGGCCGCCCCCAACTCCAACAGCACGAACTCGCTGCCTGGCGTGAAGTAGCGCTGCTCATCGAACACCCCATAATTGGGCAGGTACTGCTTCCGATAGGTGGCCACATGGCGGCCATTGGCCAGGACGGCCGCGGCATTGTAGAGCCTGCCCTGGCGGTCCCGATCGACGAATCCCACCACTGCCACCACTTCGCGCGCGGACGGCGCCAAGACCCTGAGCATCCTGAGGTTGCGCTCAATAAAGGATGGCTTTAAGAGCAAATCCTCCGGCGGGTAGCCGGTAAGGCTCAGCTCCGGCACCAGCAGCAGATCCGCGTGCGCCGCCCGGGCCTGACGCAGGGCGGCCTCCACCAGGCGGCGGTTGCCCTCCAAATCGCCCACGGTGACATTCAGTTGTGACAATGCCAGACGCAGGATGGCCATGGGGGAAGGCGGATATTATCCCACCACCTGTTTGCAGGCGCCACTATTAGTGGCGGCCTGCCGGCAAGACCGGCAGGCCCGTCGTGCCACAGGCGCGACGGGCCTCAAACAGGTGGTGGGATTATAACACGCCCAGGCAGGCTGGGCGCTTAGCGGATCAACTGGAAGGTCACTGGAATTTCGACCCAGACGGTGACCGGCTGCCCTGCGCGCCGGGCCGGCTCAAACCGCCATTGGGCGATCGCCGAGGTGGCGGCCTCGTCGAGCCGCCGGTACCCGGAGGAGCGCAGCACGCGGATGGACCCGCAGCGCCCTGAGGCCAGCACTTCCGTCTCCAAGACGACCGGCCCCTGCTCGCCCCGCTCGCGGGAGAGCCTCGGGTAGACCGGCGCCGGGTTGCGCAGATAGCCTGGCAGCACCTCCGTCAGCGCACCTTTCTGTTCCGGAATGATCACGGTCTCTTTCACCGGCTCCGGATGCGGTTGCGCCGCCGGCTCAATCGGCGATGGCGCTGGCTCCACCTCGACTGGCGCGGGCGCCGGCGTTGGCGGCGCGACCACGAAGATCTCCAGGCTGGACGGAGCGCGCTCCACATCAAACTTCGCCGGAGTGACGGCGGTTGAGAAGCCGGCCAGCGCCGCGGCGTGGAGTCCGATGGAGAGGCCCAGCGCAGCCTTAAATTGCGGCGTCATGGCTGCGCCGGATCGGTCTGAAACGACACGCGCGATAGGCCGGCCTGGCGCACGGCATCCAACACAGCGATCACCGTGCCATGAGCCACCTGCCGGTCCGCATTGATGATGACGGTCTGCTCGGGAGCGCTCTGGCGCAGTGCGATCCCCAGCGTGTTGAGTGTCACCGGCTGGCGGTTAAGCCACAGCGCGCCGCCAGCGTCAATCGAGATGGTCAGGTGTTCCTCTTCGGATGAGGTCCCGGTCTGCGCCGTCGGCAAATCCACGAGGATGCCTTGCTGCATCGTCATCGAAAACACGCCGAAGATAAAAAAGATCAGCAGGAGGAAAAACATGTCGATCAGCGGCACCATTTCCACGCGCGGCCGCTTGGTCGTAAACGCTTTGACGTGCATGGTCGTCCTTACGCGGTCGGGGAGACCTGAATCGTACGCTTCAAGAACCAGCTCACGCCAAGCAGGTACGCCACGTAGGCGGAGACTTCCAGCAGCGAGGGATTGCCGTTGTACCCGAATAGCGCCTTCAGAAAGGCGCCGAGCCCTTGCTTTTCATTGAGGAGGTGATTGATGTTCCAGACATGCTCGATGATCGGCGGCAGCCATCCCAGCTCCTCCAGCTCGTGGATGCCGTAGGCGAGCATCCCCGCCGCCATCAAAAGCAGCAAGCCGCCGGTCCAACGAAAGAGGGCTTTCAGCGGCACGCGCCGCCCGCCGATGAAGATCGCCATCGTCACCGCCACGGCCGCCCCGGCGCCCAGCAGCCCCCCCAGCGCCGACACCGAACCGGAGCCTTGGATCGCCACGGCCTTGAGAAACAGCGCGGTCTCCGCGCCCTCGCGGAAGACGGCCAAAAACGGCAGCGCCACCAGCGCCGGCACCTCTTCGCGAGTGACGGCGGATTCCACCTGGGTTTCCAGCTCCGGCCGCAGGCGCTTGGCCTGCCGGTCCATCCAAAACACCATCCAGGTCAACACGCCGCACGCCACCAGCGAAATCACGCCTTCGATGACGCCCTTCCAGTGCTCCTGCGTGGCGGCTGTTGACACGCTCAGCATCCACCCCACCAGCACGCTGGCCACGACCGCCGCCAGCGTCCCCCCCCACACGGGCGGGGCGTAGCGCATCGCCTGAAGGCGCGAGAGCATGGTGACGATGATGCCGACGATCAATCCGGCTTCCAGCGCTTCACGGAACACCACGACAAACGTCGATGCGATGGTTGCGTCCATCATGACGCCTCCTCACGGACCAGCAGGGTGGCTGTCGTAGACTCCTGCAGCAGGCCGGCGGACCCGGCGCGCTGCTGGCCTTTTTGGTAGACGATTTCGAAATTGGTCACGTCCGTGGACATGCGGCCTGCCGCTTCCCCCACCTTCGCGCAGAAATAGTTGTACGCCACCACCGTCGGGATGGCGATCGCCAATCCCGCGACGGTGGTGATCACCGCCTCGGCGATGCCGGCGGAAACGACGCGCGGATCAGGAATACGCCCTTCCAGCGACCCGAACGCCGCCAGGATCCCGGTGACGGTGCCGAAAATCCCCAACAGCGGGGCGACCGTGATGATCGTATCCAGCGTGCCCAGCGTGCGCTTCATCCGGCGCAGCTCCGCCTGCACCGCCACCTCCAGCGCCCCCTGCAACGAGAAGTGGTGGTGGCTCAGCCCGTTGGAAATGATCCGGGCCACCGGGTCGCGGGCAGCCTGCGCGGCGGCCGCCGCGTCAGCCAGCAAGCCGCGCTCCGTCAGGTGCAGCACCTTATGGATCAACTGTGGATCGCGGGCGGCCCGTTCCTGCAGCCAAAAGATCGCCCGTTCAATGATGGCGGCCAGCGCCACGATCGAGCAGACCAGCAGCGGCCACATCACCGGGCCGCCCTTGATAAACCAATGCCACATCATCCCTCCTACCCCGTCAGAATCTCACGCTGGCGCGCACGCCGCCGTAGAGGTTGCGCTCCTGCGCCGGGTCGATGCCGGCGCTGGTGACGCGCGCGAAGTACCGCTCATCGAAGAGATTGTTGATGCCGCCGAAGAGCGTCAGGTAGTCCTTCCACAGTTTCACCTCAGCGGCCAGGTCCCACACCTTATAGGAGGGAATTGTCTGGTTGGCCGTGTTGGCGTCATCACCAAAGTGGTCATCCACGAACGTGCTACCCAGGGTGGCCTTGAACAGATCGCGGAAAGCATACTGCGCCCCGAATCGCACCGTGTATTGGGGCGCGTACTGCGGTGTTTTGCCGCGCTGGGGCCCCTTGATGAACGTGGCGTCCAGCAGCATGAGATTGAGGTAGGGGCTGAAGGGTCCCGCCTGCGAATTAAGGGCCAGCTCGAGCCCCTGATGCCGCGCATCCCCGACGTTGTCGACGGTGTTGCCGGTGGTGCCGATCTGGTTGTCGAACCTCAGCAAAAAGTAGCTGGCATCATAGCGCACCAGTCGGCCGAGCTGACCCCGCAGGCCGACATCAAGCGTCCAGCTCTTCCCCTCCTCAAGGTCATTGTTGACCACCTGGGTCGCCCCGGTGGGCACCGCTTGCGTAAACACCTTCGGCCGGTAGGACTGGGAAAGGTTCGTGTAGAGGCGCGCCCATGGGGCGGCCGTGTATTCGGCGCCGATGCCGAAGAGCGGCACGAAATCGAACTCATCCGCATCCGCCAACGGCACCGTGGTTTTGCTCGTGTTGACCTGCTCCTTCACGTGCTGCCAGATGTGCTCCAGCCGGACGCCCGGCGTCACGGAGAGCGGCCCGAAGCGGAAGAGATGCTCCGCGAAGAGCGAGAGGTACTGCATCGCGCGGTCGCTCTTGTTCAGCAGCGCGCCGGAATCCGCTGCCGGCACCGCGCCCCGCTGATCCTCACGAGGTGAGTTCGAGAAGTAGGCCAGCAGCCCTGCGGTCACCGTCTGGTCTTCCTGGCCGAAGGCCTCGTAGGTATGGCGGAACCGGGGTTCGAGCCCATAGGTGTAAAAATCCTGCTCTTGGATCGAATTGGTCGAGCCTGTGGGCGCGGTGCCGAACCCGCCGCCGTCCTGCCGTTTGCTGTAGCGGCGGTAATGGCCGCCGAAGGTTTTGACATCCAGTTGGCTCTGCTCGCCAAGGTCGTGCTCATACGTCAGCGATCCGGCGTAGCGCTCAAGGCGGAAGCGGTCATTGAAGCGAGTCGTCACATCGCGCCCGTCGCCATCCGCCGCCGCGCGGGTCAGCCCCCCAGGTTCGCCGTGCGTCTCGTGATACTCATCGTAGGCGAGCGTCCACCGGGAGTCCGTCGTCTGTCCCACGGTCATCTTCAGCCCGCCGCCCAGCACCTCGAAATCGCTGTTCGTCACGCGAAACCCGTTGCCCTGCCGCTCATGAAGGTAGCCGAGGAAGCCCACCGGCTCCATGTGCCCGGTCATGCTGGTGTAGGTCGAAAAGAGCTCGTCCGTCCCCCAACTGTTTTCGGTATAGGCCGCAAACGGCGTGCCGGTCGCCGGCGTCTTGGTGACAAAATTCAGCGCCCCGCCCGGCTGTGGGCCGTACATCAGCCCTGCCCCGCCATGGATGAATTCGACATGGTCGATGCTCTGAAACGGCGGCGTGTAATAGGCTTCCGGGTAGCCGAAGATATCGGCCGTGATGGGGATGCCGTCCTTCAAGACCTGCATGAATTGGGCACGGTCAGGGGCTAGACCGCGGTAGCCGATGCTCACCAGCGGTGTCGTCTCCTCGCTCAACACCAGCCCCGGCGTCCGGGCCAGGGCGTGCCGATAGTTGTTGTTGATGATCGGGGGCACCGCCTGGAGGTCCATCACCGCCGTCTTCTTGCCGGCATACACTTTCGTGCCGGCGACATCCGGCAGGAAGGGTTCAGGGCGTTCTTCTTTCGCAGTCACGGTGATTTCCGTCATCCGATGCGCAGCCCGTGGCCCCTCAGGGGCCCCGGCCTCATCAGCCGATGCCGGAGCACCCGCCACCCAGAGCGCTGCGATGATCCAACGCCAACCGTTCCACTGTTCCACCATTGAACCTCCTTGTGGCCCTTACCGGCCAAGCTCAAGCCGCGGGCTTCCGGAGGTCCGGTCATCCCTGCATGGTTGTTCAGATGCGCCCCCTGCCGTCAGGTGGGCTGAGGTATCCGTGCGAACCTTATCGACTTTCTCGATCTGCACGACCCGCGCATTATGGATCGTCACTTGGACGTGGCCGTACTTCACGCCTTCAATGGCCTCGCGAATCTGCTCTAAGAGGGCCGGAGACACTGGGGTGCTGGACGGTTTGGCGATCACCCCACCACCTGCCCCACACGATGCAGGTGGTGGGGTCATGCGACAATTTCCTCGACGTGCAGGGATGGCGGTGCGGAGCGGTGGACGATCTTGGCACCCTTCTGCCGGCAGGCCTTGCAGAGGCCATAGAGCTTGTGCGTGTGGGTCAGCAGCTGGTAGTGGTAGCGGCGCACCACCTCATCTTGCAGTTGCTCCACTCGGGGCTCCTGAAACTCGATGATCTCCCCGCAGGAGACGCACATGAGGTGGTCGTGGTGGGCCTTCGCGAAGGTCAATTCGTAGTTGGGCGGGCCGTAGCGGAAGTCGTGCTTCTCCACGACCCCGACGTCCTGCAGCAGTGCTAGCGTGCGGTAGACCGTGGCCCGTGCTACCGTGGGGTCGGCGGCCCGCACGTCCTTCACCAGCTCTTCAGCCGTAAAGTGGAGGAAGGCGACCGCCCGCCGGACGACGAGGCGCCGTTCCGGTGTGAGGCGGATGTTGGAGCTGCCGAGCAGCTGCTCGACCTGCTCGAAGCGTTCCTGGAGTTGTTTGGATGGCATGTGAGACTAACTCTCAATAGTTAAACCAAATAAAATGAGACTCCGTCTCATATGATACGCTAAATTAAATGAGACTGCGTCTCAATTCATCGCCTAAAAGAACTCGAGACGTCGTCTCGATGACCCCAGCTTACCAAATGATGCCTAACTCGTCAACAACAATTTGTTGATGCGGCAGGGGGCTGATCGTCTACAGCTTCCACGCTGACGATCTCCGGCACTTCGGCGCGGATGGCGCGCTCGATGCCCATCTTTAGCGTCATCATGGACGAGGGGCAGCCGACGCACGCGCCCACCAGCCGCACCTTGACCAGCCCATCCACCACATCCACCAACTGGATGTCCCCGCCGTCCATCTGGACGGCCGGCCGGATGCGATTGATCACCTGTTCCACGCGATCTTTCATCGTTTTTCCAGCGTAACACAGACGGCTGGTGGCGTCAATGGCTACCGGGCGCTGGGCAGCCCCTGAGACGGCCGCCGAGCCAGCGCCGCTTTGACCGTCTTGCCGATCTCCGCGGGGCTCTCCACAATCGTCACCCCCGCCGCTTGGAGCGCAGCGAGCTTCTCCGCAGCCGTGCCATGGCCGCCGGCGATGATCGCACCGGCATGGCCCATCCGCTTCTCCTTGGGCGCCATCCGGCCGGCGACGAACGCAAAGACCGGCTTGGTCACCTGGGCTTTAATGTAGGCGGCCGCTTCCTCTTCTTCCGTGCCGCCGATTTCCCCAATCAATACGATCGCCTCGGTCTGGGCATCCGGCTGCAGCAACCCGAGCAGATCCGTGAAGCTGGAGCCGATCACCGGATCGCCCCCGATCCCCACGCAGGTCGACTGGCCCAAGCCGGCCTGGGTGAGCTGGTAGACTGCGTCGTAGGTCAGCGTGCCGCTGCGGGAGAGCACCGCCACCGAGCCCGGTCGATGGATATAGCCCGGCATGATGCCGAGTTTACACTGCCCCGGGGTGATCAGCCCTGGACAATTGGGCCCGATGATCCGAACCGGCGCGCCTGCCTGCCCGGCAGGAAGGCCGGCCCGCCCCGAGCCTTGGGGAGGGGCCACGCGCCGCTTGAGGCGAAGCATATCCAGCGTGGGAATGCCCTCGGTAATAATGACAATGAGCGGCAGTTTCGCCTCAAGCGCCTCGGAGACGGCGCCGAAGGCGAACTTGGCCGGCACGAACACGATGGTCGCGTTGGCACCGGTGGCGCTCACCGCCTCCTGCACCGTGTTGAAAACCGGCACCCCGTGCACCGACGAACCGCCCTTGCCCGGCGTGACCCCGCCGACCACCTGTGTCTTGTACTCGAGCATCTTTTCCGTGTGGAACGCTCCGGCTTGCCCGGTGATGCCCTGCACGATCACGCGGGTGTTTTTATCAACCAAGATGCTCATGAGCGTCTGTCGGTTACGTCTGTCGGTTACGTTGCCCGTTTCGTAGTTCGGTGACGTGCTTCGTCCAAAACGAACAACGTAACCGATAGACGACACGGGCTACGTCACCGATTAACGACGGACGAACACCGGTCATGCAGATGCCTGCGCGAATTCGACGACGCGGCGGGCGGCGTCGGCCAGCTCATCGATGCTGACAAGATTGAGCCGCTTGGCTTGCGCCAACAGGCGGCGCCCCTCCTCAACGTTTGTCCCCTGCAGGCGCACGACGATCGGCACCTTGACATCCAGCTGCCGGGTCGCCTTCAGCAGCCCCTCGGCAATCCAATCGCAGCGCATGATTCCGCCGAAGATGTTCACGAGCACCGCCTTCACCCGCGCGTCGGAAAGGATGATCGAAAACGCGTTCGTCACCTGCTCCACATTGGCCCCACCGCCGACGTCAAGGAAGTTGGCCGGCGAGCCGCCGGAGAGCTTGATGATGTCGTTGGTCGCCATGGCCAGCCCCGCCCCGTTGACCAGGCAGCCGATGTTGCCCTCAAGCCCCACGTAGGAAATGCCGATGCGGCCGGCCTTCAGCTCCAACGGGTGCTCCTGCGACTCATCCCGCATCGCCGCCAGCTCCGGGTGGCGGAAGAGGGCGTTGACGTCGAGCGTCACTTTGGCGTCGACCGCCACGATTCGCCCGTCCTGCAGCACGCCCAGCGGATTGATTTCGATGAGCGACGCATCGCGGCCTTCAAACACCTGCCACATCGCGCGGGCGATCTTGGCGATCACCGGCGCCTGATCCGGCGCGCTGCCGAACGTCGCAGCGATCTTCGCACAGGCTGGCTCGCTGACGCCGGACTCCAACTCCACCGGCTCGCGGATGATGGCGGAAGGCTTGGTGGCCGCCACCTCTTCGATGTCCATGCCGCCGAGGGCGCTGGCGAGAAGCATCGGCTGGGCGCGAAAGCGGTCGATCGTCAGCGCCAGGTACCACTCTTTGGCCAGCGTGCTGCGCTCATCCACCAGCACCGAGGAAACCGGCAAGCCTTCCGGCCCGGTCTGTTTGGTCACCAGGCGTTTGCCCAGCAGCCGCGCGGCTTCCGTTGCGGCTTCCGTGGCACTGCGCACCGCCACCACCCCGCCTACCTTGCCGCGCCCGCCGGCGTGCAGTTGCGCCTTGACGTTGGCGACGAATCCCTCGCCGCCCTTGCACATCTGCTTGACGGTTCCGAAGGCGCGCGAAGCCTCCTCGGGTGTTTTGGCGTTGACGCCGAACGGCACCGGGATGCCGGCCTTGTCGAAGAACTGCTTCGCCTGGTATTCGTGCAGCTTCATCGAAGTCGCTGTAGGCTCTAGGCTGAAGGCTGTAGGGAAGGGCCGTTACCTAGAGCCTTGAGCCTACAGCCTAGAGCGGGGCTCATGAGGTGGTGCGTTGGTCTATCGGAACGAAGCGGAGGTTGCGGGGGCCGGTGTACAGCGCGAGCGGGCGGATGAGGCGGTTGTTGGCGGCCTGCTCGATGATATG
>JACQRD010000029.1 GCA_016206675.1 Candidatus Omnitrophota bacterium | reverse complement strand
TGTGGCAGCACACAGCACACAGCACACAGCACACAGCAAGTACCGTCGGCCGCCTCGTTTTGGGGCTGGTGGCGCTGACCATGTGGGTCTGTCCGGCGGCGAGGGCGGCGATCGAGCGGGAGCCGGTGACCATGTCGGTGGTGGCCATCAATCCGTCGGAGAAGGAGACCAAAGTCACCAACGTCCGCATTGAGCTGCCGAAGGAAGTGACCCCGAAAGACGTGCTGGAGCTTGGGGAGTTGGAGCTGGAGTATAACGAGGATCGCGCCACCTACTTCGTGCAAAAGGAGGCGATCGCCCTGGCCCCTAAGGAGACGCGTGTCTTTGAAGTCCAAGTGCGCGACCTGTGGTTCGTCGATCCGGCGCAATTGGACTCGCTGAAGGACTATACGAAGCTGCTGCTAGGCAAGCTGGAGAAGTCCGACTATTACAAGACCGCCAAGCCCATGGCGGAGAGCATCCTCCAGCGGCTGGAGGAGATCGCCTCAGTGCAGGATGATGAGAGCCTCAGCCGCAAGAGCCGTATCGGCGCGTTCCGCCACCATGAGGGAATGATCGCCGAGATCAAACAGGACCTGGTCCGGATGGAGAAGCTGCTCAGCTTCACCGGCGGAGTACCCGTGCCGGAGATGATGCAGGAGTCGGCCCTAAAGTCGGATGCCCCCTCGACGACGACCACCTGGATGGTGATTTTCCTGATTCTGATCTTCGTCGGGATGCTGGCGGGGCTGTTTTTCTTCACCTGGCACCGGCGTGCCCAGGTCGCCCAGGACCTTGCCGTGGTGCGGAAAGCCGCCTTTCCCGGTTCGGAGTCGGCCGGTGTCGGTTCTCCCACGGAGGGCGGCAACGGAGAGTCGGCCGGGCCGCGCCACTAGCGATGCTCCCGCTGCCTTGACTCGGGCCTCCTCCCCATGGACGTCGCCATCCTAAGCCTTCACGAAGTCCTCTTCAACGGAACAGCCCAGCAGGTCATCGTGCCAGGCGAGCAGGGCATCTTTGAGATTCTGCCAATGCACCGTCCGGTCGTCAGCCTCCTGCTGCCCGGCACGATCGTCATTGACGAGCAGAAGGTGCTGTCCATCCGGCGGGGTGTGGTCAAGGTGGCGTTCGACCAGGTGACCGCCATCGTCGAGCCGGACATTGGATAGAGGTCGACCCTCCGTGATTGTCCGTAGTCCGCAGACCGTAGTCCGTAGCAAAAACCTCTTCCGACCATTGCATTTCTACCGTAGAAGCAGGTATATTTTAAGCAAGTTTAATTATCGTTGAGTGCTGCTAAGCCCGCCACACTACGTGGCGGGTCCCCGCCAACGAACTGTGGCGGGGAGGCAAACAATCCGAGAGGGTTGGACGCAAAGCCAGAGGTCCTCGCCGGCGAGGCAGGGCGGCTCGGCTGCCAGCACAGGCTGGAAGTGCGCCCATCCTCATCGGATGGGCCTTTTTGTTGAGGAGAGATGAGGAGGGACACAAGCTGCAAGACACAAGACTCAAGCTCGAGTCTCGAGTCTTGGGTCTTGAGTCTTGAGTCTAGAATGTGATGGATTTACCGAGGAATATTGCGCTCACACTGATCTTCGCGATCTGCATCATCGTGCCGGCGCTGGTCTTCGCCGCGACCGGCCATGCCAGCATCGGGGCGCTGGGGCGCAACCCCTCCGCTGCCCCGAAGATTTTGACCGCCATGGTGATCACGCTGATCGTGACGATGGCCGTGGCGATCGTGGCGTTCCTTATCGTGTGGCAGTTATACACCAAGTGAAGACCATGTGTGAGACCCGAGACCCGAGACCCGAGACCCGAGGCTGATCCATGCTTATTGTCATTTTGGGGATTGTGGTGCTGATCATGTTCGCCGGGGGGCTGCTGGTCCTGTTCCGGCAGATGACGACGCGCGAGATGGCCCGCAACACGGCGCATCTGCAGGCGCTGAGCCAGGAATACCTCAAGAAGCAGGAGGAGCTCAAGCAGCGCGTGGCGGAGAGCGACCGGCACTATCGAGAGCAGATCGAGGTGACCAAGACCGAGCTGGAGCGGATGCGCGCCCAGGCCGTGCAGGAGGCGGAGGCCGTGCGGCAGCAAATCATCGCGCAGGCCCGGCAGGAGAGCGAGGAGTTCATCCAAAAGGCGATGGAGTCGCGCGAGGCGCTCAAGCAGGAGCTCGAGGAATCGATGGAACGACGGATTCTGGAGGCCGCACGGCGGCTCACGCGAGAGACGCTCTCCGCCCAGCTGCGCGGCGTCATTCAAGGCCGGTGGCTCGACGAGCTGATCGATCACGGCCTGGCCAACGCGCCGCCGCTGAACAGCCGCGAGGGATCGCGCGAGGCCTGCGTGGTCTCTGCCGTAGCACTGACGCAGCCGCAGCGGCAGCGCCTTCAGCAGCGCCTCAATACCGTCACCGGCGGAGTCATGAAGCTCCAGGAGGCGGTCGACCCGGAGCTGATCGCCGGCATGATCATCACGATCGGCCATACAGTGTTGGACGGATCGCTGCGCTCGCGCTTGGAGCAGGCCTCACGGCAGGGGCAGAATGGCCGCGGCTAATCTCACAGAGACACAGAACGGCCACAGAAGCACAGAAGCAGCTCAGGGGGGCGGCGCTGTCCTGTCGCTGGCACGGGACAAGGGATGGTTTGACGTGCGGGAGGTGGGCCGTGTCGTGTCGGTGCGCGAGTACATCATCAGAGTGCACGGCCTGCCCTCCTGCATGAACGGGCAGCTGGTGGAGTTCGGACGCGGCGGCCGCGGCATCGTGATGGGGTATAACGAGCGCGAAGTCCTCGTGCTGCTGCTAGGCGCCGCTGCGAACGTCCGCGCGGGCGATGAGGTCTACTCGCGCAGCGAGCCGTTCCTCACACCGGTCGGTGACGCATTCATCGGGCGGGTCGTCACGGCGCTCGGGGAGCCGTGCGATGGGGGCGCTGCGGTTGAGGCTGTTCAGGGACTGTCCACCTTCCAGGACGCCCCCGGCGTCATGGAGCGCGTGCCGGTGAAGCAGGCCCTCCAGACCGGCTTGCGGATCATCGACGCGGGGTTTCCGATCGCCAAAGGGCAGCGCCAGCTGATCATCGGCGACCAGATGACGGGCAAGACCACCATCGCCACCGATACGATCCTGAACCAGCGAGGCAAGAACGTGCTGTGCATCTACTGCGCGGTCGGGCAGAGCCACTCCTCCTTCCAGAAGGTGCTGACCCTGCTGAAGGAGCGCGGGGCGATGGAGTACACGATGGTCGTGGCGGGCATCGCCTCCGCGCCGCTGGGCGAGCAGTTTCTCGCTCCCTACGCCGCTTGCGCCTGGGGGGAGTACTTCGCCTCCAAAGGCCGCGACGTCTTCATCGCCTTTGACGATTTGAGCAAGCACGCGTGGGCCTACCGGCAGCTCTCCCTGCTGTTTGAGCGGCCGCCGGGCCGCGAGGCCTATCCGGGAGATATCTTCTACATCCACTCCCAGCTGCTGGAGCGGGCCGGGAAGTTCATCCCGGAGCTTGGCGGCGGCACGATGACCTTTTTTCCGATCGTGGCGACCATCCAGGGGGACATCACGGGCTACATCCAGACGAACATCATCTCGATCACCGACGGCCAGCTCTACCTCAACACCGGGCTCTTTCAGAAGGGCTTCAAGCCGGCGATCGATTTCGGGTTGTCGGTTTCCCGTATCGGCAACAAAGCCCAGGGCGATGCGATGAAGGAGCTCAGCGGCAAGCTGCGCCTGGAGTACCTGCGCTACCAGGAGCTGCTGCAGATGACCGCGATGAAATCCGACCTCTCCTCGGAAGCCGAAGGCCGTCTGCGCCGCGGGGAAGTGATCTCCCAACTGCTGATCCAGAACAAGGGCCAGCCCTCCTCACTGGCGGAGCAGCTCTCGTTTCTCTATGCGATCCGCAAGGGCGTGCTGGATCCGTTCTCCCGCGAGGCGCGCCAGCGCTTCAAGACGGAGTTCATGCCCTGGCTGCAGCAGCGCCAGCCGGCCCTCGTGAAAGCGCTGGATGAGGGCACCGCGCTGATTCCCCAGCGCAAGCAGGCCATGGATGAGGCGCTTGAGGCGTTCATACAAGAGACGGGGCTGAGTGGATGATGCGGCGACAGCATTGCGAATTGCGAATTTCGAATTGCGAATTGGTTCTTCAATCCGCAATCCGCAATCCGCAATCCGCAATATTCTTGTGGTGGGTACGATGATTCCTCTCGTCAAACTCAAGAAGGATGTCCAATTCAATGGATTGTTCACGAAGATCGTCGACGCCATGAAGGGCATCGCGGCGGCGCGGTTTTACGTCTTGCAGCGGCGGCTGTCGCTCTTTGAGCCGTTTTCGGATGCGGCCGGCACCCTGCTGGCCGGCATGCACCTGCAGGGCGTCGCGCACCCGTTTCTTCGGCCGACGGTGCAGCGCACCGGGGTCGTGCTCGTGACGTCCGATGAGGGCTTTCTGGGCGGCCTCAACGCGCAGATCATCTCCGCCGGCCTGCAGGAGGCGGGGGCGAATCCGCTGCTGATGATCGTTGGATCGCAGGGGCGCAACTACGTGCGTGAGGCGGCCTCCAAGGCCACGGTCTTTCCCGGCATCGCGGATGCCACGCGGTTTCAGGGCGCGGTGGCACTCCGGGATCATCTCGTGCGCCAGGTGTTGCAGGGATCGTGCGGCCGCGTGATGATCGCCTATCCGAAGGCGCTCTCCTTCGCGGTGCAGCAGGTGCAGGTGGAGTCGCTGATTCCGTGCACCGGCTGGATCGCGGTCGCCAAGCAGCCGGCGCACGCGGTCGGTCTGCTCTGGGAGTCCGATCCGGCGGCGGTGGTCGAATACGTGGTCACCGGGTGGCTGGCGCACCGGCTCGATGAGATCTTCGCGATGAGCCGCCTGGCCGAGTTGAGCGCGCGCGCGGTGCATCTCGAGGGCAGCTACCAGGAGCTGATCCGGCAAGGCAAAAAGCTGAAGGCCAGCTACCTGCGCACGCGGCATGAAGTGATCGACCGTAGCATCCGGGAAATCTCCGCTAGTCAATTGATGTTCCACGGGGAGAAGTTTGAGGAGGTCGAAACGAAATGACCAAATCCCAAATCCCAAATCCCAAATCCCAAATTCCAAATAAATCCCAAGCACCAAGCTCCACATTCCAAACCAGTTTGGTGCTTGGAATTTGGAATTTGGTGCTTATTTGGAGTTTGGGATTTGGTGCTTGGAGCTTTCACAATGGGCACTGATTCGCAGCAGGGCTGGGTCGTCGGCGTGCAGGGGCCGGTGGTGGACGTGAAGTTCGTCTCCGTCGAGGCGCTGCCGGACATCTATGAAGTGCTCCGGGCGGCCACCGCCGACGGCCGGCGACTGGTGCTCGAGGTGGCCGAGCATCTGCCCGGCGGCCTGGCGCGGTGCATCGCCATGGCCTCCACGCTGAACTTGCAGCGCGGCGTGCCGGTTGCGCGCGCCGGCCAATCGATCGAGATTCCGGTGGGTGCCGAGTGCTACGGCCGGATCATGAACGTGCTGGGCGATCCGCTGGACCGCAAGGGCGCCATCGCCTCGGAAGACCGGCGGCCCATCCGCCGGACAGTGGTGCGGTCCGCGTCGGCCTCGCAGCAGCCGGCCGGCCGGCCGGAATTTCTGGAAACCGGTGTGAAGATCATCGACCTGCTGTTTCCGATGGTCAAGGGCAGCAAAACCGGCATTTTGGGCGGCGCCGGGTTGGGCAAGAGCGTGCTGATCCTCGAGCTGATCCAGCACATCGTCGAGCAGCATCACGGCGCGTTCGTCTTCACCGGCGTCGGTGAGCGCATCCGCGAAGGCAACGAGCTCTACTATGAGCTGAAGGAGCACAAACTGTTGGGCAAAGGGATGCTGGTGTACGGGCAGATGAACGAGCCGCCCGGCGCGCGCTTCGGCGTGGCGTCCACCGGTGTCACGCTGGCGGAATCGATCCAGCGGCAGCATAAGGACGTGCTGCTCTTCGTGGACAACATTTTCCGGTTCGTGCAGGCGGGTGCTGAGATTTCAACCCTGCTCGGGCGGGTGCCCTCAGAAACCGGCTACCAGCCCACGCTGGCCTCCGAAGTGAGCACCTTCCATGAGCGGATCCGCTCCATCCGCGGTGAAGGGTCGGTGACCGCGATCGAGGCGGTCTACGTGCCGGCGGATGACCTGACCGACCTGGCGGTCGTCACGATCTTTTCCTATTTGGATTCGATCATCGTGCTCTCGCGCGAACGGGTGCAAATGGGGTTGTATCCGTGCATCGATCCGCTGCAGTCTTCCTCAGGCAACTTGGATCCGGACGTGGTGGGGGAGCACCACTACGGCGTCGCCCTGGAAGCCCTCAAAACGTTCAGCAAGTATGAGGAGCTGCGCCGCATCGTCTCCGTCGTTGGCGTGGATGAGCTCTCCAACGCCGATCGCGTGCTCTACAAGCGGGCCCGCAAGCTGCAGAATTTCCTCACCCAGCCCTTCGTGGTAGCCGAGACCTTCTCCGGCATCAAGGGGCAGTACGTCACGACGAAACAGACGGTCGAGGGCACGGAACGGATTCTGGATGGGCGCGTGGACAGAGCGCCCGAAGAGGAGTTGTACATGATCGGGGCGTTGTCCTGGGGATGATGCGGAGCGGGGCCAGGGGCAAGGGGCAGAGGGGAGGGGAAGGACATGGCTGGTGAAGGTAGGCGGCTTGGCGAACTCTTGGTGGGCAAGGGACTCATCAGCAGCGATCAGTTGAATATGGTGTTGGAGGAGCAGCGTGGGACCAAGGAGTTCCTGGGCGCGATCCTGGTGCGCAAAGGGCTGGTCCGGAAGCAGGACATCCTAGCTGCCCTCGGCGAGCAGATGAACGTGCCGGTGATCCGCTTGGACCCTGACCGCATCGACTGGGCGGTGGCCAAACGCTTTTCGCCGACGGCTGTGCTGGAGCATAAATCCATGCCGATCGCCATGGATCGCGAGGCGGTGACGGTCGCGGTGGTCAATCCGTTGGACGTCTGGGGGCTTGAGGCGATTGAGCGGGAGATCGGCAGCCGCGCGCTCAAAATGGTGCTAGTCAGCGAGGAGGATTATGCCCAGGCGTTGGTCCGTTACCGGCAGTCTGGAGGCGTGCAAACCCGATGATCCCACCACCTGCCGGCGGCGGCGCTCCTATAACTCGGCTGATGAGTAGGCTTGGGTGGCGTACGATGCGCCGCCGGGCCAGCCTCAGTAGATCGGACATGGTCTGCTGGCCGTTCCGCCATGTGGCGGAACAACGGCAGGTGGTGGGATGAAGAAGCTTGGACCCTGGCTGGTGGAGCGGGGGCTGCTGACGGACGCCCAGCTGGCGAAGGCGGTCGAGCAGAACGGGGCGGAATTTCTCGGCACCGTGCTGCTGCGCCGCGGCCTTGTCAGCGCCGAGCGGCTGCTGCCGGCGATGGCGGATTTCTACAAGATGCCCTTCATCCGCCTCAGCGAGACGGCGGTGGAGCCGGCCGCGCTTGCGCAGGTGCCGGTGAAGGTGGCGATGCACTACAAGGTCATGCCGGTGCGGCTGTCGGGCTCAACGCTGACCGTGGCCGTCGCCAATCCCCAGGACGTGCGCGCCCTGGATGAACTGCGGCTGGCCTTGCGGCAGCGGGTGACGATCGAGCCGGTGCTGGCGGCGGAGGAGGAGATTGCCCAGGCGCTGCAGCGCCACTACGGCATGGGGGCGGACACCGTGGAAAAAATCCTCGCGGATCAGCCGCCATCGGTGCTTCGGCCTGCGGAGGATGCGCTGGAAGACATCCAGCAGCAGGCGGATGACGCCTCCGTCATCAAGCTGGTCAATCAGCTGATTGTGGAGGCGCACAGCCGCCGGGCCACCGATATCCATCTCGAGCCGTACCGCGGTACGGTGAAGCTGCGCTACCGCATCGACGGCATGCTGCACCGGGTGGACGTGCCGCCGTCGCTGCGCCAGCTCTTCCCGGCCATCATTTCGCGCATCAAGGTGCTCTCCAATTTGAACATCGTCGAGCGGCGCCTGCCGCAGGACGGCCGGGCCAGCGTCAAGGTGGGGAAGGACAAGCTCGATTTGAGGATTTCGGTGCTGCCCACGCCCGCGGGAGAGAGCATCGTCATCCGCCTCCTGCCGAGCGAGATGCTGCTGCAGCTGAAGGATTTGGGATTCCGCGGGACCGATCTGAACCTGCTGGATCGCACCATCCAGAAGCCGCACGGGATGATCCTGATCACGGGGCCCACCGGCAGCGGAAAAACCACCACGCTCTACGCCTGCCTGAACACCATCAACGCGGAGGAGCGCAAGATCATCACGATCGAGGACCCGATCGAATACGAGCTGGAGGGCGTAACACAGGTGCAGGTCATCCCCCAGGTGGGCTTAAGCTTCGCCCAGGGTCTGCGCAGCATGCTGCGCCACGATCCCGATGTGATGATGGTCGGCGAGGTGCGCGACGTGGAAACCGCCGAGCTGGCCACGCGCATCGCGCTTACCGGCCATCTGGTCTTCTCGACGGTCCACACGAATGACGCGGTCAGCGCGCTGGTCCGCTTCATCGACATGGGCATCGACCCCTTCCTGATCGCCTCCTCGATCGAATGCGTCATCGCCCAGCGGCTAGTGCGGGTGCTCTGCACAAAATGCAAAGTTCAGGCCAAAAGCCAGTGGGCGGAGGCGGAGATGGTCTATCAGAGCAAAGGCTGCGACGCCTGCCACAAGGCGGGCTATCTGGGGCGGACCGCCATCTACGAATTCTTCCTCATGGCGCAGCCCATCCGCGAGCTGCTGCTGCAGAAGGCCGGGGCGGATGCCCTCCGGCAAAAGGCGGTGGAGCTGGGGATGCGGACGATGCGCGAGGACGGCTGGGACAAGGTGAAGAGTGGGATCACGTCATTGGATGAGGTGCTGCGTGTGACCCAGGATGAGACATGATAGCACACAGCACACAGCACACAGCAGACAGTGAAAGCTGAAATGCCGACCTACAAATACACAGCCAAAAAGGGACCGCGCGATACGGTGGCGGGGGTGTGCGAGGCGCCCAGCCGCGCGGAGGCCCTCAACCAGTTGACGACGCTGGGGCTGATCCCCGTACGGGTGGAGGAGGCCAACGGGGCGCTGCCCGCGCCGGCCGCCAGGCCGGCGGGGCCGCGCGTGAGGGTGGCGGCCGGAGCGCTCAACGTCTTCACGCGGCAGTTCGCCAGCCTCGTGCGCTCTCAGATGCCGATCCTCAGGGCGCTGGGCATCATGATGGAGCAGACCACCCATCCGGCGCTCAAGCAGGTGCTAGCGGCGGTCACCGAGGATATCCGCCAGGGCAAGATGCTCTCCGAGGCGCTGGAGCCGTACCCGGCGGTGTTTTCGCCGCTGTACACTAATTTGGTGCGCTCGGGCGAAGTCGGCGGCATGCTCGACACGGTGCTGGATCGGCTGGCCGCGAAGGCGGAACAGGACGAAATCCTGCGCTCGAAAATCCGGTCGGCGATGGCCTACCCGATGTTCGTCGGCGTCGTCGGCGCCGGCACGGTCCTCTTCATGCTGACGTTCGTGATGCCGCGCCTGCTGAAACTGTTGGAGCGGTACGAGCGGCTGCCCCTGCCGACGCAGATGCTGCTGGCGGTCACGCACGCGCTGGCGCAATGGTGGGTGTGGGCGCTCCTCGCCGCCGCCGCGTTGGGCCTCGGCATGATCTGGAAGCTGCAAGGTTCCGCCGTGCGCGGCTGGATCGATTCCTGGAACCTGCGCCTGCCGGTGGTGGGCAAGCTCATCCGCCAACTGGAGCTGGCACGGTTCGCCCGCTCCTTCAGCCTGCTCCTTGAGCATGGCGTCTCGGTGCTCAAGGCGGTGGATGTCGCCCTGCCCGTCGTGCGCCATCAGATCATCCGGCGGGAGCTGGCCCGCGTGCCGGAGGGCTTAAAGCAGGGCCGCTCCCTCGCGGCGTGCCTGAACGCGCTGCCGACCATGACCCCGTACGTCATCAACACCGTCTCGGTGGGAGAGGAAAGCGGCAAGGTGGGCGAAGCCTTTGCGGAGGTGGCCTCCTTTTATGAACGCGAGGCGGAAGGGTTGCTGCACACCGCGGCCGCCCTCATGGAGCCGGCCATGGTACTCGGCGTCGGGGCGGTCGTCGGATGGATCGTGATGGCGATTTTGTTGCCAATCTTTGAGTTGAGCTCTATAGCACGATAACGCGCGAAGAAGCTGGAAGCCAGAAACTGGAAGCTGGAAAGAACGAGATGTCGCGAGGTGTTATCAGAACGTTCAGAGACCTGGAAGTCTATCAATTTGCCTATCAGTTGGCGATGGAGATATTTTCGCTGACGAAACGATTTCCGGAGCATGAAGTATATGCATTGACACGTCAGTTAAGGAATTCAGCCAGGTCTGTGCCGGCCAACATCGCCGAAGGATGGTCGAAGAGACGGTATGAGAATGTGTTTAGGCGGCAACTGGTAGATGCGATAGGTTCTGTTGATGAGGTCACGGTATGGTTGGATATGGCTAGAGATTGTGAATATTGTGATGTCACAAAGCACACGGAACTTTGTGAACGGTATGCGAGCGTGGGGAAAATGTTGTATCGGTTACTCGAAGCGTGGAGGACATTCGATGGAACAAAAACGCAAGCGTAGTAGCTCCAGCCTCCAGCCTCCAGCCTCCAGCTTCAAGCGAAGGGGGTTTACTCTTATTGAGATCATGCTGGTCGTCATCATCATCGGGGCGCTGGCGGCCATGGTGGTGCCGCGGCTGGCCGGCCGCTCGGAGGAGGCCCGGCGGCAGGTGGCTGCCGCCGACATCAAAGGCAACGTGGCGCTGGCGCTGCGGCTCTATGAGGTCGACAACGGCCGCTACCCGACGACGGAGCAGAGCTTGACGGCGCTGTTGACCAAGCCGACCGCGCCGCCGCCGCCGTCGAACTGGCGAGGACCCTACTTGGAGCAGGAGCCGCTGGATCCCTGGAAGCAGGCCTACCAGTATCGGCATCCGGGCACGCACCCCCCGCTGGATTACGATCTGTATTCGCTGGGACCGGATGGCAAAGAGAGCGAGGATGATATTACGAACTGGCAGCAAAAAGAAACACGGTAAGTGCCCCAACGGGACTGGAAACCGGAAGCTGGAAACCGGAGGCTGGAACGTCACTTTCCAGCCTCCAGCCTCCAGCCTCCAGCCTCGTCGAGCTGGACTAACATTAATTGAGGTGATGGTCAGCGTGGTCATCCTGGCCGGCGGGGCGGTGCTGGTGATGCAGGCCTTCGCCACCAGCTGGGAGGCGATCACGCGGGCCGATGAGCGCTCCACGGCCGTGATGTTCGCCATGTCCAAGCTCGCCGACCTGGAGCTGGCCCACCGCGAGGGGCGGGACGTTGCCGAGCGGCCCCGCGGCAGCTTCCGCGTCGGCGCGCATCCGTACGCCTGGCAGGTGGAGCTTAAGCCATCCCCCGACGGCTCGGACGGCACCCAGATCGTGACGCTGTCCGTGACATGGCCCCGGGGCCGTTTCGTCGATGAGTCGCAGTTCACGATGCTCTTGACGCCAGTGCCGGAGGCAAAAAAAAATGAAACGTAGAGTATCCATGTGGACGCTGGAAGCAGGAAGCTGGAAGCCGGAACATGGAACATCACCTTCCAGCCACCAGCCTCCAGCCTCCGAGGGTTTACGCTGGTGGAGTTGCTGGTCACGACGGCGCTGGTCGCGCTGGTGGGGGCGACGGTCGTCGCGGCGGTGACGGGCTGCCTGCGCGTCTGGAGCAAAGTCGACGCGCGGGGCACGGCGGAGGCATGGACCGAATTGGCCTTCGTCTCGCTGCGCAAGGATCTCGCCAATGTGCATCCGTTTTCGCCGGTGCTCTTTGAGGGCGCCTACGACGCGCTGTCCATTCCATCGCTCGTCGAGGCGCCGGCGGGTGAGCGCGCCTCGGGCGAGGCGCAGCGGGAGCCGGGGCAGACCACCTATTTTTATTCGGGCCGGGACAAGGCCCTGTGCCGCTCGCAGCAGGCGTATCGCGCGCTGCGCCACGCTTCGCTGCGCGAGCGCTGCCACGCCATCCTGACGGGCATCGACCGCGCCCGGTTTTCCTATTACGCGCCGGCGTCGGACACCACGGAGGCAGGGTGGATCTCCTCCTGGTCGGCTCCGGAGCCGCCGCTTGCGGTCGCTGTGGAGGTTCGTTATGATGAGCGAATGGGGGGGCACGCACGGACCGAGCGGCTCCTCGTGCATGTGCCGTTTTCGCCGCCGCGGTAGCGTGCTCATCTTGGTGGTGTGGACGATCGTCCTCTTGAGCGTCCTCGCCGTCGGCCTCGGTTCGCGCTGCGCCTTCGCCTTGGGTCTGACCGAGCGGATGGAGCAGACGCTGCGCGCCTCGTACATCGCGGCGGCGGGCGTGGCCCATGCGGTGCGCGTGCTCGGGATGGATAAGCAGACCTCGGCCGACGGATTGAGCGATGTGTGGGCGAACAATGAACACCTCTTCGCGCATCAGCCATTCGGCGCAGGCCGTTTCACGATTCGCAGTCCCCAGCACCCCCCCGGTCCTTACGGCCTGGTCGATCAGGAACGCTTCCTTAATCTGAATACTGCCACGCCGGAGATCCTGGCTCGGCTTTTCCAGCAGGCCGCAGGGCTGAAGACCCTCGACGCGCTCACGATCGCCGAGGCCATCGCCGACTGGCGCGATGAGGATCGCGAGCCGCGGCCCCATGGCGCGGAGGATTTCTACTACCTGGGCCTGAGCCCTGCCTATGAATGCAAGGACGCGCCGTTTGAATCAGCGGAGGAGCTGCTGCTCATCCGCGGCGTGGCGCCGGCCATCTACCGCCGGGTGCGGCCCCTGGTGACCGCGCACGGCTCCGGCTCCGTCAATCTCAACACCGCGGAGGAAGCGGTCCTCGCCGCGCTGGGTTTCAGCGCCCAGGGGGTGCAGGGGCTGCTGTGGTACCGCGCCGGCGAAGACGACATCGGCGGCACGGAAGACGACCGCCTCTTGGAGTCGGTGGGTGCGGCCACCGGCGAGCTGGCGGTGGCGGTGCCTGCGGAGGATCTCAACCGGCTGGCCCAGCTGAGCCAGCAGCGCCTGGTGGATGTCAAGTCGACGGCATTCGCCGTGCACGTCTCGGCCGAGGCCGGGCGTCGCGAGCTGTCGGCCGACGTGGAGGCCATCGTGGATCGCGAGGGGAAGGTGTGGGCATGGGCGCAGCGCTGAACCGCCTCGCGCAGTGGCTTCCCGCGCCGGTGGGCCGGAGCTTCACCGCGCTCTCCATCGACGGGCAGTGGGTGAAGTTGCTGCACGCCACCGGCGCTCCGCGCGGGCGCACCATCGCGAGCCTGATCGTGCTGCCGGTGCCGGAAGGCGACGCGGGGCTGGTTGACGCGCTGCGGCAGCGCTGCCGCGCGCAGGGCATCGAGCCGGAGAGCGTGCTGATCGCCAACCCATCGCACCTGACCACCACCCGCGTCTTTTCCGTCCCCTCCTCGGAGTGGCGCGAAATCCGGGACATCGTCGAGCTGCAGGCGGAGAAGCATACGCCGTATTCCAAAGAAGAGATCCTGACGGATTTCTCCATCGTCGAAACGGACGCCGCCGGCTACTCGAAAGTGATGCTCGTCATCTCGCATCAGGAGGTCGTCAACCGGGCGATTAGGATCGCGGAAGCGATGGGCTGGTCGCTGGAGCGCGTCGGTCTTGAGCTGGAGGGCTTGGCCGGCTGGCTGCGGGCGGTGAGGGGTGCGACGCCCAAGCAGCCGGTGCTGGTGGCGGATGTCGACGCAGAGGTGACGACCGCAGCGGTCATCCGGCAGCAGAAGATCCTCTTCCACCGCAGCCTCCCCTTCGGGGTGAAGCAGCTCATCGCGGAGCCCTCCGGCGTGCCGAGCCGCCTGATCGCCGAGCTGCGCCGCACCCTCGAGGCGTTTGAAGCGGAAGGATGGCAGCAGCCCGTCTCGGACATCGTGCTGACCGGCCAGGTGGAGCGGCTGCCGGATCTGAAGGCGCAGCTGCAGCAGGGATTGGAGATCCCGACGGAGGCCGTGGCCGCGGCAGAGCGGTTTGCGCTCGGCCCCGGCGTCGTCGCCGCTCAAGCGGAGCTGGGCCAGTCGTCATTCGCCAGCCTCCTCGGGCTGTCGGTGGGCGCGGAGACGGGCATCGACCTGACGCCGAAGCCGCTGCGGCTGCACCGCGTCTTCGAGCTGCGCACGCGCGCGCTCATCACGTTGGGCTGCCAGCTCATCGCGGCGGTCGTGCTGGTGGCGGGGCTGGCGGTCTTCGAGGCGCAGCAGCGCGAACGCTACCGCGGATGGTTGCGCGCGGAGTCGGAGCGCGCCGGCCTGGAAACCTCGGCACTCGACTTTTCGCTCAAGCAGGTGGAACTGGTGCGCGGCTGGCTCACCGCCCGCGGGCGGTTTCTGGAGCTGCTAGTTGAGCTGAATCGCCGCTCCTCCGACGCGATCCGCTGGGATACGCTCGAATTCGTCCAGAGCGACCGGCTGCTGCTGAAGGGTACCTCCAGCGAGATGCCGAAGGTCTATGAGATGGTCAGTGCGCTCGAAAAATCCGGGCTCTTCGCGAAGGTGGACGCCAAAAAGGTGACGAAGCGGCGCGACGGCGAGGAAAATGTCACCAGCTTCGAACTGACGTGCGAGCTGCTCACGGAGCCGCCGCCGTCTCCCCAGGTTTCGTCATGAAGAAGCCGGCGCTGGCCCTGCCCAAGCTCGCCGCCCGGGAGCGCATGTTTGCGGCCATCGGCGTGCTGATGGTGGCGTTGGTGGTGCTGGATCGGCTGTTGGTAGCGCCGTGGTGGAGGCACACGCAGCAGGTGGCGCAGGATATCCGCGAGCTGCGGCATGAGCTGGCCACCCATGAACGCCTGCTCAGCCGCCAGACGGACGTCGGCGCGAAGATCGACGCCTATCGCGACTATCTGCGCATCGCCCGATCGCCGGAAGTGGAGATGGGAGAGCTCATCCGCGAGCTCGAGCTGCTGGCGGCCCAGAGCGGTGTCACGCTGGGCACGGTCAGTCCGCTGCCGACGACGCAGAATGCGCCGTATCAGGAGCATGCCGTTGACGTGCAGTACCAGGGGACGCTGGAGCAGGCCGTGCGGTTCCTGTACCTGATCGAGTCGTCGAAGAAGCTGTTTGAAGTGCAGCGCGCCACCATGTCGCTGGAGAAGCGCGGCCAGGAGCGGCTGCAAGGCAGCTTGCGGCTGACCAGCGTGGCCATCTTGGCGGTCGGCCAGCCGGCCGGAGTTTCACCATGAGAGCGGCGCGGGGTCTAGGAGTGCTCCTCGGCGCGGCGCTGGGGTTCGCTCCGGCGCCGCTGGCCGCTGAGCCGGTTCCGGCGGAAGCGTCCTCAACGGTGATCAAAAAGAAGGACGGCCTGCGCTTCAACGTGCCGCCGGATTGGCCGGTTGAAGAGCGCAACGGGGCGGTCGGTCCGATTCCAATTGAGGAGTACCTGGGGCGGAAGTTCTCCAGCCTGGAGAGCCGCC
This sequence comes from Candidatus Omnitrophota bacterium, assembly GCA_016206675.1. Lineage (GTDB taxonomy): Bacteria > Omnitrophota > Gorgyraeia > Aquiviventales > Aquiviventaceae > JACQRD01. The sequence goes on along the minus strand of JACQRD010000029.1, from coordinate 155 downwards.
TGCGGGTGCTGGAACAGCAGATCAGCTCGTTTGAGCTGCGCCTGCGCGTCCTTGAAGAGGAAGGGAAGCGATCCTCCCGCTCAGGCGGAGGACTACGCTCAGGAGAGCAATAATGCCAGCAGACAGCAGACAGCAGACAGCAGACAGCACACTGC
>JACQRD010000034.1 GCA_016206675.1 Candidatus Omnitrophota bacterium | reverse complement strand
GATGGATGAGGCACAAGCGAAACGAATTATTGAAGCGGTGCTGTTCGTCTTCGGCGAGCCGATTGCGCTGAAGCGCCTCAGCGAGATCATCCAGGTGGCGGAGGTGGCCGAGATCCGGCGGATGGTCGAGCAGCTCAACGCCGACTACCAGGCGACCGGCCGCGCCTTCCACATCCAGGACGTAGCCGGCGGCTATCAGCTGGTGACGGATGAGCAGCTAGCCCCATGGCTGCGGCGCGCGCTGCAGCACCCCAAAGCGGATACGGTCAGCAAAGGGGCGCTGGAGACGCTGGCGATCATCGCCTACCGGCAGCCGATGACGCGGGCGGAGATCGAGGCCATCCGCGGCGTCGACATCACCGCGTCGCTCGACACGTTGGTCGAGCGCCGGTTCGTCAGGGTGGTCGGGCGCAAGGAGAGCCCGGGCCGGCCGTTTCTCTACGGCACGACGACGGAGTTTCTGCGTCACTTCGGCCTGCGCTCGCTGGAAGCGCTGCCCGTGCTGCAGCTGCCCACGATTGAAGAGCCGCAAGAGGCGCAGCCAGCATAGAGCGCCTTTTATCACCTCCCGCGGCCGCGCTGGGCCCAGCCGCGAGGAGCGCAAGGAGCGAGGAGGAAGACGTACTGATGTGCAGAAGTACGGCGACGACGAGCGACGCCGCGATCCGACGCAGATCGGCCCAGCCCATCGTCAGCCAAGGGGTTGCGGCGGCAGGACCCGCGGCCGGCGTTGCTCCTCCTCGGCGTACTGCTGCGAGTACGCCGTCGTCGTCGCGCCTTGGCCGCGAGGCCCTGGCGCGCGCAACGCGGCTCGCGCGAGGTGATAAAAGGCGCTCTAATGGGTGAGTCCGCCCGCGCCTCGGCGAAGCTGCGCGCCGTCCGCCAAACGATCGACCGGCTTGATGAGCAGCTGCTGCGCCTGGTGAACCGGCGCGCGCGGCTGGCCTTGAAGATCGGCCGGATCAAAAAGCGCCGCAAGTGGCCGGTCTTCGACGCCACGCGGGAAGCCTTCGTCCTGCGCCGCGTGCAGCGGGCGAACTGTGGGCCGCTCTCTTCGGCCGCCATCCGGTCGATCTTCCGGGCGATCCTGACGCAGTGCCGCCGCCGCGAGCGTCGCTTGCCGAAAAGGAAACCGCGTTAGTTCATAGTTCATAGTTCATAGTTCATAGTTCGTAGTTCGTTGTTCATAGCCAAAACGTCATCTGCCGGTTTTTGCTACGAACTATAAACCATGAACTATGAACAAAACAAACATGCTGACAATTGCGTATTTGGGTCCGGAACACACGAACGCGCATCTGGCCGCGCAGCAGCGCTTTGGCCGCACCGCGAAGTACCTGCATGCGCCGACGGTGGATGACGTCTTCAGCGCCGTGGAGCGCCGCAGGGCCGATGTCGGCGTCGTGCCGGTGGAAAATTCGCTCGAAGGCGCGGTCACGCACACGCTGGACAGGTTCATTGACTTCGTGGATACCCCGGTGGCCATCCAGGGCGAAATCGAACAGCCGATTCACCACTACGTGATCCTGGGGCGGGGCATGCAGCCGCAGACCGTCAGGCTGGTCTTTTCGCACCCGCAAGCCCTGGCCCAATGCCGCCGCTGGCTGAGCCAGCACATGCCGCACGCGGCGCTGCGGGAGACCAACTCGACGGCAGATGCGGTCTCCTACGTCTTGGAGAACACGCGCGTGCGTGCAGCGATCGGGCGCAAAGAGCTAGCCGAGGCTCATGGCCTGCGCGCCCTGCCCATTTCGAGCGACCGGGAGAACAAGACGCGCTTTCTCGTCATCGGCCTGGGCCGGCCTCGCAAGGCTCGCCGCAACAAGACCTCCGTGCTCTTCGGCGTCAAGGACCGGCCCGGTGCCTTGTATGACGCGTTAGTGCCGTTTAAGCGCAACCGGATTAATCTGACGAAGATCGAATCGCGCCCGTCGAAGAAAAAGGCATGGGAGTACCTCTTTTTTATCGACTTGGAAGGGCATGCGTCCGATCCCCGAGTCCGCAAGGCGTGCGAAGGCCTGGAGCGGTCGGCGTCGTTTGTCAGAGTGCTCGGATCGTATCCGACAGGGAAGTGACATGACCATGCTTGATACGCGGGCGCGCGCGGTGCTGCGCGGGCTCGACACCTACAAACCGGGCGGCT
>JACQRD010000008.1 GCA_016206675.1 Candidatus Omnitrophota bacterium | reverse complement strand
GCCCTAAGAGGTGGTGGGATGGTCAAGTACCGCTTAGAGGGCGAAGAATTCGTCATCGAGGACTACGCCCGCGCCCGGGCGTTTGCCAGCTTCCTGCCCGGCATCGCCGGGCTCTGGGGTATCCCCCTTTGGGCCTTCTACGTCAACCGCGGCCAAGCCATCGCCGGCTTCGGCATCCAGGATAAGGACCACCCCATCATGGAGTTCCGGCCGGCCAACCGCGCCTTCCGGCTGGCTCCTTGGCAGGGGTTCCGCACCTTCCTGAAGTTTTCATCGCGCGGAAGAGGGGGATGGTACGAACCGTTCCGGTCACCCGCTCCCAACGGCCGCTCGCCGATCGTGCAGCGGATGCGCATCCGCATGGCCGACCTCATGTTGGAAGAGACGCACCGCGCGCTGGGGTTGGAGGTTGGCGTCCACTACTTTACGATCCCCCACGAACCGTACGCCGGCTTGGCGCGCGTGCTGACCATCACCAACCGCTCCCGCAAGGCCCTGGCCTATGAGCTGCTCGACGGCCTGCCCGTCATCATCCCCCACGGCATGCGCGACAGCTTCCTCAAGCACATGAGCCGGACGATGGAGGCGTGGGTGACCGTGGATCACCTCGATCAGGGGGTCCCGTTTTATCGGTTGAAGGTGGAGCCGTCCGACCGGCCGGAGGTCATTCCCATCCGCGCCGGCAACTTTTACGTCGGCTCCTCGCAGGTCAACGGGCGGACAACGCCGCTGCAGCCCCTTGTCGATCCGACGGCGATCTTCGGCTGCCGGGAAGACTTCAGCGCGCCTGAAGCCTTCTATGAACGCGGCTTCCGGCCGCCGCGGCGGCAGCTGGTGCAGGATAAAACACCCTGCGCCATGGGGTACGGGCGTGTGCGGCTGACGGCCGGCGCAACGCAGACGGTGTTCTCGCTCTTCGGCCATGCCGATTCGCCGGAGCACGTCACCACGCACCTGCCGGCCATGCGCGATCCTCGATTCTTTGCGTCGAAGGCGGCCGACAATTTCGCCTTGATCCGCCACCTGACCGATGCGGTCGCCACGAAGAGCCGCTCGCCGCAGTTCGATGCCTACTGCCGCCAGACCTTCTTGGATAACCTCCTGCGCGGGGGCCACCCCGTCACGTTGGGCCGCGGCAACGGGCGCAAGGTGCTCTACGTCTACTCCCGCAAGCACGGGGATCTGGAGCGGGACTACAACTTTTTCGTCGTGCCCCCCACCCACTTCTCGCAAGGCAACGCCAACTACCGCGACGTCAACCAAAACCGCCGCAACGACGCCTGGTTCGCCCCCGAGGTGGGCGAGCAGAACATCGTGACCTTCTTCAACCTGCTGCAGGCGGACGGCTACAACCCGCTCGTCTACAAAGGCACCCGCTACGTGCCGACGCCGGAGGCGCTCAATCCGCCGGTGCTGCGCGAGGTGCTGGGCAAATCCTTTACGCCGGGGGAAATGTTGCGGCGGATGGAGCGCCGGCAAGTGGACACCGGAGAATCCCCCGAGGCCGTCCTGCACCGCGTGATGGAACAGTCGCGCGAGGTGGAGGACGCCGAACACAGCGAGGGATTTTGGACCGACCACTGGACCTACAACCTGGACCTGCTGGAAAGCTTCCTCGCGCTCTATCCCGAGCGTCGGGATGCGCTGCTCTTCGCCCGGCAAGCCTTCACGTTCTACGACAACGCCCACGTGGTGCTGCCGCGGACGGCGCGCTATCGGCTCGTGCATGGTGCTGTGCGCCAGCTCCATGCCGTGGCCAGAGATCCGGAGAAGGAGGCCCTGATCCGCTCCCGCGCCGAGGAGCCCCATGTGCTTCGCAGCCAGCAGGGCCAGGGGCCGGTCTACCGCACGACGCTGATCGTGAAGATGCTCTGCGTCGTCGCCAACAAACTGGCCTCGTTCGATCCGGATGGCATCGGCATCGACATGGAAGCGGACAAGCCCAACTGGTATGACGCGCTCAACGGCCTGCCGGCCCTGCTGGGCTCGTCGCTGTGCGAGACGTTTGAGCTGAAGCGCTGGATCGAGTGGCTGTTGGGCGCCGTCGAAGACGCCAGGCAGCTTCCGTCCTCGATCGCCGTGCCGGAAGAGCTGCACGAGCTGTCCATGGCGCTGCACGGGCTCTGGCGCGAGCAGGCGGCGGCCTACTGGGCCAAGAGTGCCGAGGCGAAGGAGCGCTACCGCCTGCGGGTGAAGCTCGGCTTCTCCGGCATCGAAGCGCCCTTGACCCGCGAAGCGCTCGTGGCATTCTTGCGCGGGGCGCTGGAGAAGGTGGAGCGCGGCATTGCGCAGGGGTTCGACAAGGCCTCGGGCCTCTACCACAGCTACTTTTACTATGAGGTGACGGCGCACACGACGGTCAGCGACGGCGACGCCGCCGGGATGCTGCCGACGGCCTGGAAGCGCCATCCGCTGCCGCTGTTCTTAAACGGCCAGGTCCATGCGCTGCGCCTTGAGCGCAACCTGCAGCGCGCGCGGCGGCTGCACCGCGCCGTCACGCAGAGTGCGCTCTACGACAAGAAGCTCTCGATGTACCGCGTCTGCGCGTCGCTGGACTCCGCGCCTGAAGAGATCGGCCGGTGCCGCATCTTCAACCCCGGCTGGCTGGAGCATCAGTCGATCTGGCTCCATATGGAGTACAAGTACCTGCTGGAGCTGCTGCGCAGCGGGCTCTACGCGGAGTACTACGAGCAGCTGCCCAAGCAACTGATTCCCTTCCAGCCGCCGGCGCGCTACGGCCGCAGCGTGCTGGAAAACAGCTCGTTTCTGGTCAGCAGCGCCTATGCGGATGCGTCGCTGCACGGCGGGGGGTTTGTCGCGCGCCTCAGCGGGGCCACCGCGGAGTTTCTGCACCTGTGGCTGTGGATGACGGCGGGCAAGGCGCCGTTTGCGGTCAACGACCGCGGCGAGCTCACACTGCGTTTTGCGCCGATTCTCTCCGCGGAGCTGTTCACAGCGCGCGGGACGTTCGAATTCACCTTTCTCGGGCAGGCGCGCGTAACGTACCGCAACCCCAAGCACCGTGCCACCTTCGGCCCGAAGGGTGTGACCCCGGCGATGATCACGATGCGGCCGCGCTCAGGCAACCCGATGACGTTTTCCGGCGGCGTGATCCCTTCCCCGTACGCGGCGATGGTCCGGGCCGGCGCCATTGCCGCCATTGAGATCGATCTCGCATAATCTGGCAGCGGGTCCTGCCACGGCGCCACCCCCACGCCTCAGCGGTGGGGGATTCTTGAGATCCGAGTCTTCTGCCCCCCCCATCCCCCTTCCGCATTCGGCATGGGGGCCCTGGCGCCGTGTCACCCGCTGCTAGCCCTTCCACGAAAATTCCAGCTGGGGCGAGGGCGCCTCAGGGCGCCTGAACGTCGAAAGAGGCGGCGGCACATCGCCCGCTTCGTTGAACCCTAACCGCTGCGTCCAGACCCCCCATAGCTGCTCGATCGCCTCCCAGTACGTGCCCTGCCCTTCGTGGCGGTGTCCGAAGCGGCTGTCGTAGAGATCGCCCCCGCGCGCTTCCCGCAGCCGGTGCTCCACCCGTGCTGCCCGCAGCGGCAGCGCTTGCTTCAGCCGATGCAGAAACACCGAGCGCACGCTGCCCGGAAGGCGCAGCAGGGTGTGAAACGCAAACGAAGCACCGCAACGCTTCGCCTCCTTCAGCAATCCTGGGATGTCGGCGTCATTAAGGCCCGGAATGACCGGGGCCACCCCAATGCCCACCGGCACACCGGCGTCCGCCAGGAGGCGCATCGTTTCAAACCGCCGGCGGATGGTGGGAGCTCCCGGCTCAATCGCCCGCGCCGCGGCCTCATCGAGAAACGGGATGCTAAGCGAGACGCTGACGCGCGCTTCGCGCGCGAGTGCGGCCAGCAGCGCGGCGTCGCGGCGGATAAGCAGCGACTTCGTGATGATCGCCGCCGGGTTGCGGAATGCCAGGCAGACCGTCAAGCAGCCTTGCGTCAGCCGCCAGGCGGCTTCGAGCGGCTGGTAGCAGTCCGTCACGCCGGAAAAGACGATCAACTCGCCTTGCCACGACGGCCGCCGAAATGCCTCTTCCAGCAGCTGCGGCGCGTTGCGCTTGACGAAAATCTTGCGCTCGAAGTCGGTGCCAGCGCCCAGGCCGAAATACTCATGCGTCGGCCGAGCGTAGCAATTGTGGCTGACGACGCCGTTGGCGATGAAATTGCCCGTCTCTGTGGTCATGTCGAAAAGCGGCAGCGAAACTCCAAGGGCTTCAATGGAGGAGACACGCAGGCGGGCACGGTTCTTAATAGCCTGGTTCGCGATATTCTTCTTTCTCGAAATGGCCGGATCGACTGTCTGGAAAAATCGGAGGTGTTCTTTGAGACCGCCCCGTATGCGCACAGCGTATATAGGTTTCTTCCTTGGTTGCCTTTCAACGATGCCGTCGAAATCGCACCGCTGGAGGCTGTCGGTAACAGCAGCAATGATGGCGGGATCCGTGTTGGAGATGCGGAGGATCCCACGGCTGTAGCTGCCTTCCGCATCGAAGATACCGGACAGAAACCCTTTGCACCAGTTGGTTGTAGGAGACGTCGGCCACCGAATGAGTTCACCCACTCGTTCGACGTGGAGGCGAGCGCTGGTGCGGATGGCATACACGGGTTGATAGCCAGCAGTGGCTCGCTGGAAGAGGAACTCTCGGGTGGGAACTTCGAATGCCAAGAGATACCGGCGCGCTCTCGCCAGTGCGTCCAGATCGATCAGCGCGAGCCGAAATTGGTATTGGGTATCGGTAGTACGTCGCCGTCCAGGGTAGGCATAAGATGCCAGCAGCCCGTCGCCTCGAATCATGCCGCAGAGATATCCCTGTCGGTATTCGGAATCCTCTTCGGGAGGGTGTGCGAAGTAGCCCGTGCCAAGAAGCTTATTGTTCACGGTGAGGTGGGGCCGTCTGGTTCGTCCCTGTTCTGTGCCGGTCACGTGTTTCCAGCCTCGGGTGGTCAGAAATCGATGGTTGGCACTTGCAATGAGCTGCGTCCCATCCTCGAGTGTGATCCGGTACGCAGGGGCGACGACAGTCCAGTGAGCCAGGACGGTTGTTTGAACAACGCGGTGGTATTTTCCGCGCAAGACGATCCCGTAGATCTCATCCCCTACCCGAATATCAGCAAGCAGCTTCGTGCGTCCATCAGCCATTAAAATCGGCGTGTCACCTGATAGGCAATAGGCACAGGCATGAAAACAGCCCCTATACGGATTGACGCTCCAGCGGAATCCGATGTCCTGGCTGTCATTATGAGAGAGGATGGAGCGGGCCTCATCCTCATACACTTCGAGTTGGGCGACGGGCGGCTCACCTAGCAGGTCACGATGCTCGGTGAGGTAGGGGTTGGGGGGATTCCAAATGCGCCTCATTGCCGTATCAGATACGCAGTTCAGCTGCGTATCTGATACGGAATTATACTAGACTAATGTCTAGGTGTCAAAGCTCACATGAAGAGCTTTACGAGGAGGGCGTTTTTGAGGTACTCGAAATCCACCGGCTTGGTGATGTACTCGTAGGCGCCGGCTTCCATGATGCGCCGGGCCTCCTCTTCGTTCCAGCAGGCGGTCACCATGGCCACCGGCAGATCCGGCGCGATCTGCTTGAGCTGCTTGAGCGTCTCAAAGCCGTCCATCACCGGCATGTTGATGTCAAGCAGCACCAGATCGGGCCGATGGGCGCGGATTTTCTCCACCCCTTCGTGCCCGTTGGCGGCCAGCACGGCCTCATACTCGCCGCCCTGCTCGACGTTGAGCTTCAGCAGCCGGCCGAAATCGACCTCGTCATCGATGATGAGAATCTGCTTCTTCGCCATGGCGAACTCCTTATTCTACTGTGCGCCTCGGGCGCGTGACAAGACCTCCTGAATGACCGCCTCCAGCTTCGCGTGGTCGATCGGTTTGCTGACGAGCCCGTCGGCCTGGCGGTCCGTCGCCTGCGTAATCACGGTCGGATCATCGTGATAGACGGAGGAGAGGATCACCGGCAGCTTGGGGTTGAAGGCCTTCAGCGCCTCCAACACCTCCTTGCCGTTCATGCCGGGCATGCGAAAGTCGGTGATGACTAGATCGAAGGGCTCGGCTTTCGCCTTGTCCACCCCTTCCTCCCCGGAAAAGGCCGTGACGATCTCATAGCGACCGTCCCGCTCCAGGTTGAGCTTGATCATCCGGCAGAGATGGACTTCATCGTCAATGAGCAGGATGCGGATCTTCGCCATTACGCGGTTTCCGCAGCGGCGGGAAACACGACGCTGATTTTAGTGCCCTGGCCTTCGCGGCTCTCGAGGATGAACAGGCCGCGATGCCGCTCGATGATGCCGAGGCTGACCGACACGCCTAGCCCCGTGCCCTGGCCTGTCGGCTTCGTGGTGAAGAAGGGCTCGCCGATTTTTTTCATCAGATGCTCCGGAATGCCCACGCCGGTATCCTCGACATCGCAAAACACCCCGGTCGATCCGGCGGCCCACCTCTTCGGCGCGTTGCGGCTGGCACTCAGCTCCCGCGCCGTGACGGGCTTGGCATACGTGTGGATGGTCGCGGTGCCGCCGTTGGGCATCGCCTGGCAGGCGTTGATGATCAGGTTGACGAACACCTGCCGCAGCTGGTTCTCATCCGCGACAATCGCCGGCATGTTCGGGTCGGCCGTATACGTGACCTGGATGTTTTTCGCCGCCTGCGTTCTCGCCAGCTCCACAGAGCTGTCGACGATCTCCGGCAGAGCCAGGCGTTTGGGGGCTCCCTGCGACGGGCGGGCGAACTCGAGCAGCGTCCGGATGATGCGGTCGGCCCGCTGGACGGCCTTCTTCATCATCTGCAGAATCTCCTGCTCCTGCGGCTGCTGGGCGAGCGGGCCGATCTCCAGGAAACTGACCCCCTGAATGATGATGGCCAGCGGGTTTTTCACTTCGTGCGCCACGCCGGCGGCCAATTGCCCGATGGAGGCCAGCTTCTCCGAGTGCAGCAGTTGGGCTTGGGTCTCCTTGAGCTGGTCGTACGTCTTCTTCAGCTCATTCGCTGCGCGCTGCCGCTCCGTGACGTCGCGGGAGTTGAGGACGATACCGCGGATGATCGGGTCGGTGATCAGGTTCGTGCTGACCGACTCCAGCACGCGCCAGGAGCCGTCCTTGTGCTTGTAGCGGAAGGTTGCTGAGCGGCTGGCGCCAGGAATCTTGATCGTTTCGGTCAGTAGCGCCATGACTCCTGGCAGATCCTCGGGATGAATGTACGCGAAGGCCACTTGGCCCACCTGCTCCTCGGGCCGGTAGCCCAACACCCGCCCTACCGCGGGGCTGTCGTAGCGGATGATGCCGGTGGGCTCGATCACCGTAATGACGTCCATCGCGTGCTCGATGAGCGACCGGAAGTGCAGTTCGCTCTTGCGAAAATCCTCCGTCATCCGCCGCGCGAGGGCCACCGCGTTGGCGCGCGACGTCGCCAGCCCATAAGACACGGCGAAGACCAGCAGGCTGAAGATCACCCCTACCCACAACACCATCAACGGCAGGAGGCGTTCCGTCCTCCGCAGGAAGGCCTCCGGCGCGCCGTGAAACCGCAGCGACCAGAGGCGTCCACCGACGGTCATGGTATGAATGAGGTCGTCCTTGTTCGCCGCCGCCGCTGGCCCGGCATGGTAGATGCGGCTCTCATCCGAGAGCAGGTCACCGTCGAACGCCTCGAATGTCATCTGCGAGGGCAGCCCTCCAGCGCCGAGCAGATCGACGAACAATTCCCTCCAGCGAAATCCGCCAGCCACGTACCCGTGCAAGGCCGTCCGCCGCTCCTCAAGGGTGCGCTGCGGAAGACCATTGCGATAGACCGGCAGCAACAGGATGAACGCGGGCTCGGCGGCATCTACATCAACGTGCAAGGTCAGACGGCTGGTGGCGGTCAGCTCCCCCGTATCCCGGGCGTGCTCGGCTGCTGACCGGCGGGTGGGTTCGGTGGCGAGGTCAAACCCCAGCACTCGCTCATCAGGCCCCAGGGGCTCCCGGAACGACACCACCAAATATTCGGCGCGGTCGCCTTCCGGGTGGATGGTAAAGGCGGGGTATCCCTCGGGACGCAGGCTGGTATCTCCTCGGACTCGCTCAAGGAACGCGGGCACCTCGGCCGCCGGCACCCGCTCGATGAAGCCCACGGCCACCATGCCGGGATACCGCTGCTGCAGCTGCAGGCTGCTGGCGTAGGCGGCGAACTCATCGCGCTCGACGCGTTTGCTCGCCGCGTACAGGCCTCGAAATCCCGCGAGAATATCCAGGTAGGCGCTCAGACGCTTGTCGATGGCGGTCAGGGTGTAGCGCACCTGATTGGCGAAGGCATTGTGGGCGCGGTGGCGCAGCGTCTGATCGACATACCACCATCCTGTGAGGGTGCCCGCCAACAAGACGGCGAGGATGGCGAACGCCGCGCCGATCCCGAAGGGTAAGAACACCTGGCGATAGGACGCGGCCGGGGAAGACGTGGTGGGGGTCGCGATCATCCGCGACTACAGATATTGGATGGCTTCCAAGATCTTGACATAGTCAGCCACGCCGGCCCTGAGGTTCATAAAGGGCTCGACGTAACCGGCGCTCCGGAGTTTGTCGATGTTGGCCTGCGTGAAATACTGGTACTTCTCGCGCAGGGTCTCGGGCATCTCGTAGTACTCGATCTGCGGCGGCCGTTTCAGCGCGGCGAAGAGCGCGTTGGCGAGGTCGTTCCAGGTCTGCGCCTTGCCGGTGCCGAGGTTGTAGATGCCAGCCAGCGCGGGACGGTCGAGGAAGAACGCGATGGCATCGACAGCGTCCTTCACGTAGACGAAGTCCCGCTGCTGCTCGCCGTCCTTGTATTTCGGATGGTAGGACTTAAAGAGCCGGATTTTGCCCGTCGCCTTGACCTGCCCGTAGCCCTTATGGACCACGCTGCGCATGTCGTCCTTGTGGTGCTCGTTTGGCCCGTAGACGTTGAAAAACTTGAAGCCCACGAATTGCCGCTGCAGGGCGTGCTTGAGCACCCACAAATCGAAGAGGTGCTTGGAGTAGCCGTACATGTTCAACGGCCGGTAGCGCGGAGTCTCCTCATCCCGGTCGGAGTAGCCGTGCGCGCCGTCGCCGTAGGTGGCCGCACTGCTCGCGTAGAGGAACCGCTTGCGGCGCTTCAGCGCCCATTCGGCCAGACGGCGCGAGTAGCGGTAGTTGTTCTCCATCAGGTAGGCGGCGTCCGTCTCCGTGGTGGAGGTGCACGCACCCAGATGGATGATGGTGTCGACGTGATCGTCCAGCGCGCCTTGGTCGATGCGCTCCAGCAGCTGCCGGCGGTCGAGATAGTCTTCAAACCGCTTGCCGAGCAGGTTCTTCCATTTCTCCGAGGCGTCGAGGGCGTCGACGACGAGGATGTCGTCGAAGCCGAGGGCGTTGAGCTTCCAGAGCAGGCAGCTGCCGATGAAGCCGGCACCGCCGGTCAGAAGGATTTTGGGGCGGGTGCGGGCTGTGCGGATGCGCGTGGCCATGGGAACGCGCCCATTTTAGACTAAACGATGCGCGCGCGCTAGGTAGGATTCAGCGCTGGATTCAGCGCGTGGCTTCCAATTGATTGATCATCGCGCGCCCCTCAAGCTTGCGTTCTGGGTTGTGGGTTCAGGGTTCAGGGTCGGAAGATGACCCCCCCCAACCCAGAACCCAGAACCCCCAGCCCTACTTGTCTTCTTGACTACTTCTCGCTCCACAGCGCCCGCAGCTTCTCCTGCAGATCACCCTTCGCTTTCGCCTGGGCGAGCATGGATTGCCATTGCACGCCCATGGCGTCAAGGACGGCATCGGCCGCCTTGTCCATTTTCTGCCCCCAGGCCTTTTGGATCTTGGCCTTGAGGATGTCGACCTGCACGCCCTTCATCTTCAACACTCCTTTCCTGTCCCGTCGACTACGCGCCAATGACGCCGTCACCCATTCGTCTCACCTCCTCTCACCATATGTAGACCAACCAGTTGG
>JACQRD010000028.1 GCA_016206675.1 Candidatus Omnitrophota bacterium | reverse complement strand
GAGGCGGCACCTCAATGCACACAAAAATCTTCTGGACAGCGCAGCCTAGGATGTGCCGGCTGGCCAGCTTCGATGGTTTCACGATCATTGGCTGGCCGTCCCGCCGTATGGCGGGACACCAGCAGGTGGTGGGATGATGGCCGTCCCGTCGACGACGACTCCCGCGCGGGCCGAGCGGAAGGTGCGCCTCGGCCGCGTGACCAGCAACAAGATGCAGAAGACGATCGTCGTGCAGGTTGTCCGCTCGGTGCGGCACCCCCAGTACAGCCGGGTGATCGACCAGGTCAGTTCCTTTAAGGCGCATGATGAGGCCAACCGCGCGAAGATCGGCGACTGGGTGAAAATCATGGAAACCCGCCCCTTGTCCAAGGACAAGCGGTGGCGGCTGGTCGAGATTATCAAGGCTGCCTCAACCGCGCCGGCCGTGCCGGATGCGGAGCAGGGCGCGAAGACCGTCAAGACGGTCAAGCGGGTGGTTGCGGAATGATCCCACCACCTGTGCCAGCTTGCCAAAGGCAAGCTCGAACGCTCCTCACGAGGAATGGTCAATTGTTATCTCGTATTCGTCGTGCGTTCGGCACGGCGGCACGCCGCATTGACGTCACAAGCCGCCGTGCGGCGCAGGTGGTGGGATGATTCAGGTTCGCACGCATCTCGACGTCGCCGACAACTCCGGGGTGAAGAAGGTCTGGGCCATCGGGGTCATCGGCCGCTCGAATAAGCCGAAGGCGGCCATCGGCGACGTAATCACCGCGCACATCCGCGAGGCGGATCCGGACGCCCTGGCGAAGAAGGGCGAGGTCGTCCGGTGCGTCGTGGTGCGCACCGCCGCCCCGATCAAGCGGCCCGATGGTACTACGCTGAAGTTCGACTCCAACGCCGTGGTGCTGATCGACGCCCAGAACAACCCGCGCGGCACGCGCGTCTTCGGGCCGGTGGCGCGCGAGCTGCGCGAAAAGCGGTTCATGAAAATCATCTCGTTAGCCCCGGAAGTGGTCTGACCATGGCGAGAATCAAGAAGGGCGATCAGGTCTACGTGCTCAGCGGGAAGGATCGCGGCAAGACCGGCAAGGTGCTGCAGGTCTGGCCGGCCCCGCAGCAGGCCCTGGTGGAGCGGGTCAACCTGCTGAAGCATTTCGACCGACGCAACCCGAAGAACCAGGCCGGCGGGATCGTCGAGCGCGAAGGGCCGCTGGCGCTCTCTAAGCTGGCGCTGTTTTGCCCGAAGTGCCGCAAGCCCTCCCGCGTCGGCTTCTCCGTCAGCGGCGAGGCCAAGCAGCGCCTCTGCCGACGCTGCAAGGCGGTGATCTGACCCCACCACCTGCGCCGGCCCGCCAGCCGCGGGCCCCGGACATGGTGAAGCGATGATGATGAGAGATCGTGAGTGTAGCAGAGAGAAGCAGATGTCCGACACGGTGGCTCACAGGGCTACCGCACAGCGCCACCGTGTGGCGCAGGTGGTGGGGTGACATGGCGGCTCAGGCGACGCAGGCGGCGCGCAACGGCCACGTGCCGCGGATGCTGGAGCGCTACCGCAAGGAGATCGCCCCGGCGCTGGCGAAGCAGTTCGGCCACAAGAACCTACTGGCGGTCGCGCGCCTGGAGAAGATCGTGGTGAACATCGGCTGCGGCGAGGCGGCGCATGACGCCAAGCTGCTGGAGTCGGCCCAGCGGGATCTGGGCCTGATCACGGGGCAGCGGCCGGCCATCACGCGGGCGAAGAAGGCCGTCTCGAACTTCAAGATCAAGGAGCAGGATCCGGTGGGCCTGAAAGTCACGCTGCGCCGGGCGCGGATGTACGAGTTTCTCGACCGGCTGGTCAGCACCGCGCTGCCGCGCATCCGGGACTTCCGGGGCCTGAGCCCTCAAGGGTTCGATGAGGGCGGCAACTACAGCTTCGGGCTGAAGGAGCATACGATTTTTCCCGAGGTGGCGGTGGATCAGGCGTATCAGGTGGTGGGCATGGATATCGTGATGGTGACGACGGCGTCGACGCGGGATGAAGCCCACGCGTTGTTGAAGGGCTTCGGATTTCCCTTCGCCGCCAAATGATGAGCGAGGCGTGATGGCGCGGACGTCATGGATCGAGCGGGCCAAGCGGCCCCCGAAATTCAAGGTGCGGGCGGTCAACCGCTGCAGCCGCTGCGGCCGGCGGCGGGCGTTTTACCGCCGCTTTGGCCTGTGCCGGATGTGCTTCCGCGAGATGGCCTGGCGCAGCGAAATCCCCGGCCTGACGAAAGCGAGCTGGTAACCGATGGCATCCAGTGACCCGATTGCTGACGCCTTGACCAAGATCCGCAATGCGTCGCGGGCCAAGCACCCGTCGGTGGACGTGCCGCCGTCGCGGCAGCTGGAGCGCGTGCTGCAAGTCCTGAAGGACGAGGGGTTCATCCGCACCTACCGGGCAGTGGGGGAGGATGCCGTGCACCGGGTCTTCCGCATCTACCTGAAGTACGTGCGCAAGACCCCGGCCATCACGCAGCTGATCCGGATCTCGAAGCCCGGCGTGCGCGTCTACCGCAAGGCGGCCGAGTTGCCGCGCGTGCTCAATGGCCTCGGCGTGGCGGTCGTGAGCACCTCAAGCGGGGTGATGGCCGAGCGCGAGGCCTACCGCAAGCGGCTGGGTGGCGAACTCATGTGCTACGTGTGGTGAGCGATAATGTCACGGATTGGACGAGCACCGATTGCGATTCCCGCGGGGGTGAAGCTGAAAATCGAGGGGGCCCACCTCCATGTCGAGGGACCGAAGGGCAAGCTCTCGATCGTCGTGCCGCAGACGCTCAGCGTGGCGCAGGACCAGCAACAGTTGAAGGTGGCGCGCCAGGGCGATGAGGCCGCCCAGCGGGCCTTGCACGGCCTGTATCGCGCCCTGATCAACAACATGGTGCAGGGCGTAGTCCACGGCTTCTCGAAAGAGTTGGAAATCGTCGGGGTCGGCTACCGCGCCCAGCTGCAGGGCAAGCAGCTGTCGTTGAGCGTCGGATTTTCGCACCCGGTGGTCATTGACATTCCGTCAGGGATCACCGTGGAGGTGCCCAAGCCCACGACCATCATCGTCAAGGGCTTCGACAAGCAGCAGGTGGGCCAGTTCGCCGCCAATCTGCGGCGCGTCGCCCCGCCGGAGCCGTATAAGGGCAAGGGGATCAAGTACGCCAATGAGATGATCCGCCGCAAGGCCGGCAAGGCGGCCACCGGATCCGGCGCGAAGGCGGCGGGCTAACGATGGCGCATCCCAAGCAACGGGAGGTCGGTCGGCGGGCGCGGCATCGACGCCTGCGCAAAAAGGTGGTCGGGCTGCCGCAGCGGCCGCGGCTGGCGGTGTTTCGCAGCCACAAGCATCTCTACGCCCAGCTGGTAGATGACGTCGCGGGCAAGACGCTGCTGGGCTGGTCCACGAAGGATGAGCGGCTCAAGGCCCGGGCGGCCAAGGGCACCATTGACGCTGCGAAGGAGCTCGGCGCGCTGGTGGCGACCGATACCGTCAAGCAAGGCATTCAACAGGTCGTGTTTGACCGCGGAGGCTACCTCTATCACGGCCGCGTGAAGGCGCTGGCCGACGCGATCCGCGAAGGGGGCATCCAGGTGTAATGAGCAAGCCTATGTGGCATTGCGGATTGGGGATTGCGGATTGCGGATTTGAAAACCACCAATCCGAAATCCGCAATCCGAAATCCGAAATTTCTGCGGACGTCTGTCGATAAGATGGCGCGCGAAGGGCAGCAGCGACAGCAGGGGCGAGGTACCGGCCGCGGCGACCGCGGGGGGGAAGGGCCGCAGTTGATGGAGAAGCTCATCAGCATCAACCGCGTCGCGAAGGTGCACAAGGGCGGCAAGCGGCTGGGCTTCAACGCGCTGGCGATTGTCGGTGACGGCAAAGGGCGGGTCGGCATCGCGCTCGGCCGGTCGAATGAGGCCGCGGATGCCATCCGCAAGGGCTTTATCCAGGCGCAGCGCAACATGGTGCTTGTCCAATTGAAGGGCCAGACGATTCCGCACCAGATCATCGGCAACTTCGATGCCTCCAAGGTGCTGCTCAAGCCCGCCGCACCCGGCACCGGCATTATCGCCGGCGGGCCGGTGCGCGCCGTGTGCGAGGCGGCGGGGATTCGCGACATCCTGACGAAAAGCCTCGGTTCGAGCAACGGAGTGAACCTGGTGAAGGCGACGCTGCAGGGGCTGATGGCATTAGAAAGCGCGGAGGCGATTCGAGAGCGGCGGTTGTTCGTCGTTGAGGGATCGGAGAATTAAGCGATGGATGTCACGACGATTCCCTCCGTGCCTGGCGCGCGGCACCGCAAGAAGCGCGTAGGGCGGGGCATCGGCTCCGGCCACGGCAAAACCGCCACGCGGGGGCAGAAGGGCCAGCGCGCGCGCACCGGCTCCGGCAAGCGCCCGGGTTTTGAAGGGGGGCGCAACCCGCTGATCCGCCGGCTGCCGAAGCGGGGCATGCGCTACAAGGCGACCGGCCATCCGGCGGCAGCGCAGGTCATCAACGTGCGGCAGTTGAACCGCTGCGCCAGCGGGGAGCGGCTCACCCCCGAGCGGCTGCACCAGCTGGGATTGATCGAGGACGCGTCGGGCGAGGTGAAGGTGCTCGGCGACGGCTCTTTGACAGCGCGGGTGACCGTGGTGGCCCATGCGGCCAGCGCATCCGCGAAAACGAAAATCGAGCAGGCCGGCGGAAGTTTCGAGCTGATCAAAGCATAAGGATGGCTCAGGGTTCGGGGTTGGGGGCTGAGGGTAGTTGCCCAGAGCCCTGAGCCCAGAACCCCGAACCAACACAGGCATGTTTCGCTTGTTCAATGCCCTGATCAACGCGTGGAGCATTCCGGAGCTGCGCAAGAAGCTCCTCTTCACGCTGGCGATGCTCGCCCTCTACGAGGTGGGCATCTTCATCCCGGTGCCCGGTGTCAACGGCAAGGAGCTGGGCCGTATCTTCAACGAGCTGGCCCAGCAGACCGGCGGCGGGCTGCTCAACCTGCTGGATATGTTCACCGGCGGTGCGCTCTCCCACGCCACGATCTTCGCGCTGGGCATCATGCCGTACATCAGCGCGACGATCATCGTGGAGACGCTGCTGGCCACGGCCATCCCCGCCCTGGAGAAGCTGCGCAAGGAGGGCATGCAGGGATACCGCAAGTTGCACCAGTATTCGCGCTACGCGACGGTGGTGCTGGCGGTGATCAACTCCTTCATGTACGCCATGCTGCTGGAGAAGGCGATCCCGGGGCAGTTTCACGCGCAGATCGTGCTCTACCCAGGGCTGGGCTTCCGGCTGCTGACGGTGCTGACGATGACCGGCGGCATGGCGCTGATCATGTGGCTGGCCGAGCAGATCACCGAGCGCGGCATCGGCAACGGCATGAGCCTGCTGATGACCGCCTCGATCGTGGGGCGCATCCCGCTGGCCATCCGCGACATCTTCATGCAGCTCGGGCCGGGAGGCATCAACCAGTCCCCCATGCAGCCGCTGATGCTGCTGTTCATGGGGGTGTTCCTCGTGGGCATCGTGATGGCGGTCATCTTCGTGGAGCAGGGCCAGCGGCGCATCCCGGTGCAGTACGCGCGGCGCGTGGTGGGGCACCGGCAGTACGGCGGGCAGAGCACCTACCTGCCGCTGAAGGTCAACAGCGGGGGCGTGCTGCCGATCATCTTCGCGGTGTCGCTGCTCTATTTTCCGATTCAGATCGCCAGCTTCGTGCCGCAGCTGGCGGGGCTGACCGACTGGTTTTCCAGGACGTCGCTGGTGTTCAACCTGGTCTACGCGGTGCTGATCCTGTTCTTCACTTATTTCAGCACGGCGATCACCGCCCACCAGTTTCTCGAGGCGGCGGAGCAGATGAAGAAAGTCGGCGCGTTCGTCCCGGGCGTGCGGCCGGGGCAGCCGACGGTCGAGTATCTTGACACGATCCTGACGCGCGTGACGTTCGTGGCGGCGATCTACCTGGTGGCGATCGCGATCCTGCCGGATATCATCATGGCGTGGATGAAGATCCCGCCGCGGGTGGCGGGCTTCTTCGGCGGCACCAGCCTGTTGATCGTCGTCGGGGTGACGCTGGACACCATGAAGCAAATCGAATCGCATCTGCTGATGCGGCACTACGAGGGGTTTTTCCGGTCCGGGCGTCTGAAGGGACGGTAGGGGCCGTGCGCATCGTCCTGTTGGGCCCGCCCGGGGCCGGCAAGGGTTCTGTGGCATTGCTGTGCAAGACACGGCTGCGGCTGCCGCATCTGTCCACCGGACAGATTTTCCGCGAGGAGATGGCCAAGCGCTCGCCGCTGGGCCGCCGCGTGGGCGCCTATGTCACGGGCGGGCGGCTGGTGCCGGATGCGCTGGTGACCCGGGTGATGGTCAACCGGCTGACGTCGAAGCCGCACCGCGCCTTCGTGCTCGACGGGTTTCCGCGCACGCAGGGGCAGGCCGCGGGGCTTGATCGGGCGCTGGAGCGGTTGCGCCTTCCGCTGCACGGGGCGGTGTACATCACCTCGCCCGAGGCGCTGTTGGTGCGGCGGTTGTCGGGGCGGCTGGTCTGCTCCACGTGCGGGGCGAATTACCATGCCCGGACCATGCGGCCGAAGCGGCCGGGCGTGTGCGACCGCTGCCACGGAGCGCTGGCAACGCGCAAGGACGATCGGATCGAGACCATCCGGCGGCGGCTGGCGATCGATCGCCGAACATCGAAACCGCTGCTGGCCTATTATCAGCGCCGCAAGGCGCTCTATCGCGTGGACGGCCGCGGGCGCATCGAGACGGTGTTCGTCCGTGCCCGACGGCTCTTCCATCGCCAAGGCTGGATTTGAGAGAAGCGGAGCTAGGGCAGCCATGATCCCACCACCTGTTTTGCAGGTGGTGGGATGATCGAATTGAAAACCGAACCGGAGCTTGAGGTGATGCGGCGCGCCGGCCGGATCGTGGCCGGGCTGCTGGAGCACCTCGCCGGCGCGGTGCGCGCGGGCCTGAAGACCCGGCAGTTGGATGAGGCCTCGGCGGCGTACCTGAGGCAGGCCGGGGCGACGCCGGCCTTTCTGGGCTACCGGGGCTTTCCGGCGACCGTGTGCGTCTCGGTCAATGAAGAGGTCGTGCATGGGATTCCGGGCAACCGGATCCTCCGGGAGGGCGATCTGGTCAGCCTGGATGCCGGGGCGATCCTCGACGGCTGGTACGCCGATGCTGCGGTGACGGTGGCGGTCGGCGCGGTGTCGAAGGACGCGCGGCGGCTCATGGATGCGACGCGCCAGGCGCTGGAGGACGGCATCCGGCAGGCGGTGATCGGCAACCGTCTCTCGGATATTTCGCATGCCGTGCAGCAGCGGGTGGAAGCCCAGGGATTCGGCATCGTACGAGACTTCGTGGGGCACGGCATCGGCCGAGCCCTGCACGAAGATCCGCCGATTCCGAATTTCGGTGTTCCGCACGCCGGGCCGCGGTTGAAGGCCGGCATGGTGCTGGCGATTGAGCCGATGGTGACCTTGGGAAGCCATGAAGTCCAGCTGCAAGCGGACGGGTGGACCGCGATCACGAAGGATCGGTCGCTGGCCGCGCATTTCGAGCACACGGTGGCGGTAACAGATCACGGACCCGAGGTTCTGACCGCGCGATGCGAGTGATGGTGAACCGTGAACCGTGTACGGTGTACCGTCGAACATCTGAAGTTACGGTACACGGTCAACGGTACACGGTACACCGCCGAGCGTAGCGAGGCGGGCATGCCGAAGGAAGAGCTGATTGAGGTGGAAGGCGTGGTGCTGGAGGCGCTGCCGAACACCATGTTTAAGGTGGAAATCCAGGATGGCCATACGGTCCTGGCGCATCTGGGCGGCAAGCTGCGCAAGCATTACATCCGCATCCTGCCGGGCGACAAGGTGAAACTGGAGCTGTCGCCGTACGATCTGACGCGCGGCCGGATCACGTTCCGGATTTCGTGAGGAGTCAATCGGCATGATCCCACCACCTGCGCCGGCTCGCCTTGGAGAGGCAATGAAAAGTCGTAAGTCTTGCGGCGAGAATATGTCCAACACGGTGGCTATTGGGCGACCGGAGCGATGCCACCGTGTGGCGCAGGTGGTGGGATGAAAGTACGGGCGTCAGTCAAGCGGGTCTGCAGCAAGTGCAAGATCGTCCGCCGGCAGCGGATCGTGCGGGTCTTGTGCGAGAATCCCAAGCACAAACAACGCCAGGGTTGATCATGAAAACGAGCGAGTTCGTGAACCGTGAACCGTGTACGGTGTACCGTGAAGTCGGTACACGGTACACGGTACACGGTACACGCCGCCGAGCGGAGTGAGGCGGACATGCCACGCATTTTGGGAGTTGATCTACCGAAGGAGAAGCGCATTGAGATCGCGCTGATGTCCCTCTTCGGCGTCGGCCGTCCGCTCTCAAACCGGGTGCTGGCGCAAACCGGGGTGGACCCGAACAAGCGCGCCAAGGCCCTGACGGACGAGGAGGTCGGGCGCCTAGCCCAGGCAATTCAGGCGTCGACCAAGGTCGAAGGGGATTTGCGGCGCGAGGTCAGCGGGCACATCAAGCGGCTGATCGACATCGGATCGTACCGGGGATTGCGGCACAAGAAGGGATTGCCCGTGCGGGGGCAGCGCACGCGCACCAACGCCCGCACCCGCAAGGGCCCGCGGCCGCGCGTGGGTGTGCGTAAACGGACCAAGACGACGGCACCCCCAGGGGCCGCGCGATCGTAACGTCGGAAAGGAGCAGGATGGCAGACGCACCGAAAGAGGCGCCGAGCGCTGGCAAGCCGCCGGCCGAGGCCGCGGTCACGGGGGCTGAGGCCGCCAAGGACGCCGCGAAGGCGCCGGCCAGAGCCCGCAGCAAGAAGAAGCTGCAGACGACGCAGGGCATCGCCCACGTCTTCGCCACCTTCAACAATACGATCATCACCATCACCGACCGCGCGGGCAACGTCGTCTGCTGGGCCACGGCCGGCTCCAGCGGCTATCACGGCTCGCGCAAATCCACGCCCTATGCGGCGCAGGTGGCCGCGATGAATGCGGCGAAAAAGGCGCTGGAGGCGGGGCTGAAAGAGGTGGAAGTGTACGTCAAGGGGCCGGGGCAGGGGCGCGAGTCGGCGATCCGCTCGCTGTCGCAGGCGGGGCTGTCGATCACGGTCATCAAGGACGTGACCCCCATTCCGCACAACGGCTGCCGGCCGCCGAAGCGCAGGAGAGTATGATGCGTCAGCACACAGCAGACAGCACACAGCAGACAGCACAGCGATAATGGCACGGTACTCAGGTCCGTCATGCCGATTGTGCCGCCGAGAGGGGATGAAGCTCTTCCTCAAGGGCACGCGCTGCTACACGCCGAAGTGCGCCATCGAAAAGCGCTCGTTTCCTCCGGGCCAGCACGGCCAATTGCGCGTGAAGCTCTCCGACTACGGCGTGCAGCTGCGCGAGAAGCAGAAGGTCAAGCGGATGTACGGGGTGCTGGAGCGGCAGTTTCAGCGGTATTTCGGCATCGCGCAGAAGTCGAAAGGGGTCACCGGTCAGATGCTGCTGGAAATGCTCGAGCGGCGCATCGACAGCATCCTCTATCGGGCGGGATTCGCCACCTCCCGCCGGGAAGGCCGGCAGATGGTGCGGCACCGGGCCGTGAAGATCAACGGCCGGCTCGTGGACATCCCGTCGTACACGCTGAAGGTGGGGGATGTGTTTGAAATCGCCCCCAGCCGCGCCGGACAGATCGTCCGGATCAAGGCAAACCTGGAACGGATGAAGGACCATCCGGCGCCGGCCTGGATCCAGCTGGATCCTGAGCACTTGAAGGGCACCGTGCTTCGGGCACCGCAGAAGGATGACATCGGCCTGCCCATCCAAGAACAATTGATTGTTGAACTGTACTCAAAGTAAGGTGTGGTGTGTGATGCCGCGGAAATTTCGGATTTCGGATTGCGAATTGCGAATTGGTGGTTTGGCAATCCGCAGTCCGCAATCCGCAGTCCGCATTAGCCATTGATGGAGGAGAGGGATGGGAACACTCTGGCGTGATTTCGCAACCCCCAAACGGCTCATCTGCGACGAGGATGGCGCCACCGACACGTACGCGAAGTTCGTCGCCGAGCCGTTTGAGCGCGGCTACGGCATGACGATCGGCAACAGCCTGCGCCGCGTGCTGATCTCCTCCATTGAGGGGGCAGCCGTGACCTCGATGAAGATCGACGGCGTGCTCCACGAGTTTTCCGCCATCCCCGGCGTGCTGGAGGACGTGACACAGGTGGTGCTCAACGTCAAGCAGCTAGTACTGCGCGCCCACTCGCGCCAGCTGAAGACGATCGTCATCGAAAAGGACAAGAAGGGGCCGGTGACGGCGGGGGATCTGCAGGTGGATGAGACGATCGAGGTGGTCAATCCCGAGCTGCAGCTGTGCACCATCACCAAGGCGGGCAAATTCCGGATGGAGCTGGAGGTCAGCCGCGGCCGCGGCTACGTGCCCGCGGAGCGCCACAAGAAGGACGGCCAGTCCATCGGCGCGATCCCCATCGATGCGCTCTTTTCGCCGGTGAAGCGGGTCAACTTCTGGGTGGAGGACACCCGCGTGGGCCAGGTCACCGACTACGACCGCTTGAACCTGGAAGTGTGGACCAGCGGCGCGATGACGCCGAAGGACGCCTTGCTCTATGCGTCCAACATCCTCCAGCGGCACTTGGATCTGTTCGTCAACTACGGCACCCTGCCGGAGGAGCCGGAGGACGAAGCGCCGGCCGCGATCAACGAGGAAATGCAGGAGAAGCTCAAGACGCCGATTTCCGAGCTGGAGCTCTCCGTCCGGTCGGCCAATTGTTTGCGGGAAGCCAAGATCCACACCATCGGCGAGCTGGTGGAGAAGAGCCCCCAAGAGCTCTTGAAATACCGCAACTTCGGCAAGAAGTCGCTGGCCGAAATCGAGGAATTGTTGAAGGGCATGGGGCTGTCGCTGGGCATGGCGTCAGAGGCCGAAGCGTCGTCCCAGCAGGTGCCGGGGTCATAAGGCAGCGCGGCCAACGTCATGAGACACGCCACGCGCAACCAGCGGCTGTCGCGCCCAACCGAGCAGAAGGACGCGCTGGTCCATAATCTGGTCAGAAGCCTGATGCTGCACGGGCAGATCCAAACGACGCGAGCCCGGGCGAAGGAAGCCCAGCGGCTGGCGGATCGTCTGGTCAGCCTCGGCAAGGAGGGCAGCATCCACGCCCGCCGGCGGGCCTTTCGCGTGCTCCAAGACCGCATGCTCGTGGGCCAGCTCTTCGCCGACATCGCCCCGCGTTTCGGGGACGTCGCCGGCGGCTACACGCGCGTCGTGCGCCTGTCGCTGCGGCGCGGCGACGGGGCCCAGCAGGCCCTGCTGGCGTTCAGCCGGCTGCCCGCGCCGACGCCGGCCGCGCCCAAGGCGAAGACGCAGGAGGCGCCGAAAGCGCCCGCGCCGGCGCCGGGTGCCCCGGAGAAACCCGCGAAGGCCGCCGAGAAGCCCAAGGGGTTGCTTGAAGGATTGCGCGGATTGTGGAAGCGGAAGAAGGGGAGTGCGGCCACTTGACCCCACTACCTGTTTGAGTACCTCCGCCACCTTTCATCGACTACCTTGCGTGTGGCGGAGATCTGCCGACCCTAGGGTCGGCAGATGCCCGCCAAAGGCGGGCGGTCTCAAACAGGTGGTGGGGTGATCCCACTATGGCAGCGATGAAGACGGTGGTACTCGCAGGGCGCCTGCGCCACGTCGAAGCCTCCCCGACCCTGGCCTTAGCCGCCAAAGCCAAGGCGCTGGCTAAAGCCGGCAAGCCGGTGCTGGATTTTACCGCCGGCGAGCCGGATGTTCCCACGCCCGAGCCGATCAAGCAGGCCGGCATCGCCGCGATCACCGCCAACCGCACCAAGTACACGCCGGTGGCCGGCACGCCCGAGCTGCGCGCGGCCGTCGCTTCGACCATCAACCGCCAGCTCGGCACAAACTATGCCGCCTCCCAAGCGCTGATCTGCTGCGGGGCGAAGCACGCCCTCTTTAACATTTTCCAGGCGCTGTGCGAGCCGGGCGATGAGGTGCTCCTCTTCTCGCCGTACTGGGTGAGCTACCCGCCGCTGGTGCGCCTCACCGGGGCTAAGCCCGTCATCGTTGAGACGCGCGAACGCGACGGCTTCCTGCCGGATCCTTCGGTGGTGCGCGCGGCGATCACCGACGCGACGAAAGCGCTCGTGCTCAACAGCCCTGGCAACCCGACCGGGGCCGTGATCGACGAGGCCCGATTGAAAGCCATCGCGCAGATCGCCCGCGAGCGCGGCCTGATCGTCATCACCGATGAGATTTACGATCAGCTAGTCTACCCGCCAGCGCGGCACGTCTCCATCGTGCAAGTCGAGCCGTCCCTGACCGACCAGACGGTGCTCATCGGCGGGGTGTCCAAAACGTACAGCATGACCGGCTGGCGCATCGGCTGGGCGCTCGCGCCGGATGCGTGGATCGAGGCGATGACAAACGTGCAGAGCCACTCCACCTCCAACCCCGCCTCGATCAGCCAGGATGCGGCGTTGGCCGCGTTGACCGGGGATCAGCGGCCGGTGGCGGACATGCGCCGGGCCTTCGAGCAGCGGCGCAACCGGCTGGTGGAGGGCCTGAACCGCCTGCCGGGAGTGCGCTGCGCGCCGCCGGATGGGGCGTTCTATGCCTGGTGCAACGTCAAGGCGCTGGGGCAGCCCGCGGCGGCCACGGCCGAGCAGTGGCTTGATGAGGCGATGGTGGTGACGGTGCCCGGCGAGGGGTTCGGGTCGTCCGACTACGTGCGCTTCAGTTTCGCCACATCGCTGGAGACGATTGATGCGGGGCTGAAGCGCCTTGACGCCTGGTTTAGGAAGCGCAAAACCTAACATTGTGTGTTGTTGTTCGTTTGTCGGTGACGTTGCCCGTGTCGTAGTTCGGTGACGTCGTTCGTCTTCGGAAACGCGACGAATACCGTTACCGACAAACGAAACGGGCCACGTAACCGACAGACGTAACCAAAGACGTGCATGCATCGAGTGACATTCATACCGGGTGACGGGATCGGCCCGGAGGTGGCCTGGGCCGCCCGGCGCTGCCTTGAAGCGACCGGCGTGGCGTTTGCGTGGGATGAACGGATGGCGGGCGAGGCGGCCATCAAGCAGTTCGGCACGCCGCTGCCGGAGGCCACGCTGCAGTCGGTGCGCGAGAATCGAATCGCGATCAAGGGGCCGATCACCACCCCGATCGGCACCGGCTTCCGCTCGGTGAACGTGGCCCTGCGCAAGCAGTTGAACCTCTACGCGTGCGTCCGTCCGTGCCGCAGCTACGCGGGCGTGAAGAGCCCGTTTCAGCGCGTGGATTTAATCATTGTGCGCGAGAATACCGAGGATCTCTACGCCGGCATCGAGTTTGCCGCTGGCGAGGAGCGCACGAAGCAGCTGATCGGCCAGCTGACGGACTGGTCGAAGCAGCCGATTGCGCCGGATGCGGCGATCAGCATCAAGCCGATTTCCGCCAGCGCCTCGGAGCGGATCATCCGCTACGCCTTCGAGTACGCCCTCTCGCACGGCCGCAAGAAGGTGACCGCGATCCACAAAGCCAACATCATGAAGTTCACCGATGGGCTGTTCATGGAGACCGCCCGGCGCATCGCCAAGGAGTACGAGGGGCGCCTCATCGGCGAAGACCGGCTGGTCGATGCCACCTGCATGCAGCTGGTGCTGAAGCCGCAGGATTTTGACGTGCTGGTGCTGCCGAATCTCTACGGCGACATTCTTTCGGATCTCTGCGCGGGCTTAATCGGCGGCTTAGGGGTAGCACCGGGTGCCAACATCGGCGACGGCGTAGCGGTCTTCGAGGCGGTGCATGGCAGCGCGCCAAAGTACGCGGGCCTCAACAAGGTCAATCCGGTGGCGATGATCCTCTCCGGCGTCATGCTGCTCCACCATGTCGGCGAATCCGAGGCCGCGAAGCGGCTCGATGCGGCAGTGGCGGCCGTCCTCAAAGAGGGGGCGTCCGTCACGTACGACCTGAAACCCGAACGCAATGATCCGACAGCCGTTGGCACCAAGGAAATGGCCGACGCGATCATCGCGAAGATGAAGACCGTCAAGGTGGGCGTCTGATGCAGCGCTATCCGGTGTGGCTCAAAAAGGAGTTTTCGCCGCACGGTGTGGCGCGCGAGGTGCGAGAGCTCCTCGGCGACCTGCAGCTGGCGACCGTCTGTGAAAGCGCGGTCTGCCCCAACCTGCGGGAGTGCTATTCGCAGCGGCAGCTGACCTTCATGATCCTCGGAGCCACCTGCACGCGCAGCTGCCGCTTCTGCGCCGTCGACAACGGGCGGCCGCAGCCGGTGGCGGCGGATGAGCCGTGGCGGGTGGCCGAAGCCGTGCGGCGGCTCGGCTTGCGGCATGCGGTCATCACCTCGGTCGCGCGGGATGACCTGCAGGATGAGGGGGCAGGACATTTCGTGGAGGTGTTGCGTGTCGTGCGCCAGCAAAATCCCGGGATCACCGTTGAAGTGTTGGTGCCGGATTTCCACGGCAGGGAGGTCCTCATCCGGCGGGTGGTCGAGGAAGGGCGGCCGGAGGTCTTCGCCCACAATCTCGAAACCATTGAGCGCCTCTCTGCGCTGTTGCGGCCCCAAGCCGACTACCGGCGGTCGCTGGACGTGCTGCGCTACGCGGCCTCGCTGGGTGGGGGCCTCGTCAAGTCCAGCCTCATGGTCGGACTGGGAGAAACGCCGCTGGAGGTGGAGCACGCACTGCGCGATCTGCTCGAGGCCGGTGCGACCCACCTGACGATCGGGCAATACCTGCGGCCGGATGCCGCCCATCTGCCGGTGCTAGAATACGTCAGCCCGCAACGATTTGCACTCTATGAGCGGATGGCCTATGATACGGGATTTCAGTGGGTGAAAGCCGGCCCATTCGTCCGCAGCTCGTACCATGCGGTTGACGCCATCAATTCCACGCATGCTCTCCACTAGACGGAAGAACCCGTTGCCGGCAATCCGGCGGATCAAGCAAGAGCTGCGCGAGCGCGCCAAGCGCGAGCAGCAGCGACAGAGCCGGCGCCTCTTCCAGGAGGCGAACCGGCTGAAGCGGCTGCCGCTGTACCTCTTCACCATCCTCGATGAGCTGAAGGCCAAGGCCCAGGCGCGCGGCGTGGATGTGATTGACCTGGGGATGGGCAACCCGGATCTGCCGCCGCCGCCGAACGTCGTTGAGGAGTTGGCCCGGCAAGTGAAGAAGACGGAGAATCACCACTACTCCCGCAAAGGAGGGGTGGTGGAGCGTCGGCTCAACGAAGCGATTGCGCAGTGGTACCACCGGAAATTCCGCGTGACGCTGGATCCGGCCAGTGAAGTGCTGCCGCTGCTCGGCTCGAAGGAAGGCATTTCGCACCTCTCCTTTGCGCTGCTCAACCATGATGACATCGCGCTGGTGCCGAATCCCACCTATCCGGTGCATTTCAACGGTGTTGTGCTGGCCGGCGGTGTGCTCTACAACATCCACATCACGCCGGAGGGGCACTACCTGCCGGACCTGGAGGCGGTGCCCAACAGCGTGCTGCGCCAGTCCAAGCTGCTCTTCTTGAGCTACCCGCACAATCCGACCACGGCGGTGGCGGATCTGAAGTTCTTCCGCCATGTCGTCGCCTGGGCCAAGCAGCACCGGATCTTGGTGATCCACGATTTCGCTTATTCGGATTTCGTCTATGAAGGGCCGAGGGCGCCGAGCCTCTTAGAGGTGGACGGCGCACGGGAGGTGGCGGTGGAGTTCCACACGCTCTCCAAGTCGTACTGCTTGCCGGGGCTGCGGCTGGGCTTCGGCGTGGGCAATCGCGACGTGCTTACGTCCTTGGCGAAGATCAAGGGCTACATGGATTTTGGGATTTTCCCCGCCATCCAGTGGGCCGCCATCGAGGCGTTGACCGGCCCGCAGGAGTATGTGCAGCACGTGGTGGGCACGTACGGTCGGCGGCGGACGCAGTTTGTGCAGGGCCTGAAGCGGATCGGGTGGGACGTGCCCAGCCCCAAGGGGACGTTTTACGTCTGGGCGAAAATCCCGCTCAAGTACAGCGCGCTGACCTCGCTGGAATTCGCGACCTTGCTGGTGCAGGAGGCGGGGGTGGTGGTGGCTCCCGGCAGCGGATTCGGCGAGTACGGCGAGGGGTTCGTGCGGTTTGCGCTCGTGGAGCCCGAGCCCCGGTTGGCCGACGCGGTCAAGCGCCTCGCGAGGGTCCTTAGTATGGAAGATTGAATTTTCTCTATGATTACGCAGATTGAAAGGCGGATTTCGCGGATAAAACGTCATCTGCGGAATCCGTTTTTATCCATCGTTTCATGCTGCGATCTGCGAAATCAACGATGAGCGGCCGGCGCATTCTCTTGATGCACGTCAACACGACCGGCTCCGGCCATTACCGCGCCAGCCGGGCGATCGAGCAGACCCTGCGCGGGGTCGATGCGTCGGCGGCGATCGTTAACGTCGACGCCTTCCGCTACGCCAGCCGGTTCGTCCGCTGGATGATTTCGCGCACCTACCTCTCCCTGATCCAGCACCAGCCGGATATCTGGGAATACCTCTACGACAACCCCGACGTTCATCGCCGCGTCAAATACTTCCAGGCGCTGCTCTACCGCTACCATGCCGTGAAGCTTCAGCGCCTGATCGACACCACGCGGCCGGACGTCATCGCCTGCACGCAGGCCTATCCCTGCGGGGTGTTGGCGGATTTCAAGATGCGCCAGCGCCTGTCGATTCCGCTGGTGGGGATTTTGACCGATTACGCGCCGCACCTATACTGGTTTCATGAGGCGGTCGACCGGTATGTGGTGCCGTCAGAGCAGGTCAAGCAGCGCTTCATTGTCCGCGGCGTGGCCCCGGAGCGGGTTAAGGTGTTGGGTATTCCGATTGACCTGAGTTTTCGCCAGCCGGTTAACCGCGAGGCCGCCGCCGAAGCGCTGGGCCTTGAGCTCTCCAAGCCGATCCTCCTGATCATGGGAGGGGGCCGCGGGTTGGGGCAGATTCGGCAGATCATGCTGAGCCTTGATCTGCTGCCGCATCCGTGCCAACTCGTGGTGCTGGCCGGCATCAACCGTCCCTTGATCGCGTGGTTGAGGACGCACGCGTTCCGGCATCGGGTGATGGCCTTGTCGTTTATCAACCGGGTCCCGCAATTGATGGACCTCGCCACGCTGCTGGTCAGCAAGCCGGGCGGCATGACCAGCTCCGAGGCGCTGGCCAAGCGGCTGCCGCTGGTGATCGTCAATCCCATCCCCGGGCAGGAGGCGTATAACGCGCGCTATCTGCTCGCTCAAGGCGCGGCGGTGCAGGCGGCGGCCCCGGCGATGGTGCGGCAGACGGTGCGGGATCTGCTGGACAATCCGGAGCGGCTGGAGGCGATGCGGCGGCGTGCGGCGGAACTCGCCCACCCGGATGCCGCCTTCGATATCGCCTCGCTGCTCTGCCGCCTGGCGGATGGCGCGCGAACCGAGCCGTCATGGGCTCCTATTGGAGCTACTGCCTCGCCGCCGAGCTAAGCCGGCAGCTGCCGCTGCCCGCCGCGTACGGCCTCGCCCAGCGGCTGGCAGATGGGGCGTTTGCGCGCCGGCTGGCCGCGCGCGAGGCGGTGTGCGCTAACCTCTCGGCGCTGCTTGGCGGGGCACCGCCAACGCATGTCGCGGCGGCGCGCGAGGTCTTCCGCAACTTCGGCCGGTATCTGGTCGAAGTGTTCCGGCTGCCCGGCGATGGCGACGCTGCGGTGGCGATTGACGGCCGCGAGCATCTCGAGGCGGCCGCGCACCGGGGGCGGGGAGTCATCGTGCTGACCGCCCATCTCGGCAATTGGGAATTGGGCGCGTGCGTGCTGAGCCGGCTTGGCGCGGGGGTCTGCGCCGTGGCCCTGCCGCATGAAGATCCGCGCATGGATAAGCTCATTAACCGGCAGCGGCGGCGCTGCGGGGTCGAGGCGATTCCGATGGGGCGCGCAGCACCCCGGATGATCCTCGCGCGGCTGCAGGAAGGCCGCGTGCTCGGCGTGCTAGGCGACTGGGATCTCGCCGGGGACGGCATCGCGCGGCCGTTCGGCCGGGGTCGGATGGTCTTTCCGCGCGGGCCGGCGGTGCTCAGCCTGAGAAGCGGCGCGCCGATTGTGCCGAGTCTGATCGTGCGGGAAGGCCTCGGGGCGTTTCGGCTGCGGTGCGAGCCGCCGCTGTCCCCGCAGCGATCCGGCGAGGCGGGCACCTCGATTGAGCGTCTGGTGGGCGCCTACGCCGATCGGATCGGCGCGTGGGTGCAGCAACATCCGGAGCAGTGGCTGATGTTTCACCCGATCGTGAGCGTGAGATGAAATCCGAACGGTCCACCGCAGGGCGCTACTGCGTGGTGATCCCCGCCTACAATGCGGCTGAGACCATCGGGCCGCTGGTGGAGCGGGTCAAGGCGCTCGGCTTCGATGTCGTCGTCGTAGATGACGGCTCCTCGGATGCCACTGCCGCCACCGCCACGCAGCGCGGGGCGGTGGTGATCAGCCACGTCACGAATCGCGGCAAGGGCCAGGCGCTGCAGACCGCGTTCGAATACGCCCGCCGCATGGGCTACGACGGCGTCGTGACGATGGACAGCGATGGCCAGCATGATCCGCAGGATATCGCTCCGCTGATTCGCGCCGGCGAAGTACAGCATGCCGGCATCGTGGTAGGCAACCGGATGGCCAACGGCGCGGGGATGCCGCCGACCCGGCGGCACACCAACCGTCTCATGTCGGCGATTGTCTCGAGCCTCGTGCGCCAGCCGATTCCGGATTCCCAATGCGGCTTGCGCATGATCCGCCGGGAGGTCTTGGAGGGCGTGCCGGTGCGCTCGCAGCACTTTGAAATCGAGACGGAGCTGCTGCTCAACGCGGCGGCGAAGCGGTGGAAGATCGTCTCCGTGCCCGTGCGGACGATTTACGAAGCCGGCCAGCGCAGCCACATCAAGCCGGTGCGCGACGGCCTCCGGTTTCTCGGGCTGATCCTGCGCCATCTCGTC
>JACQRD010000027.1 GCA_016206675.1 Candidatus Omnitrophota bacterium | reverse complement strand
TTCCACCGACCGATTCCTGCCCGTGCAGTATCGTTTGGAGCAGGTCACGCCGACCGCCATACAGGGAACAGTGATCGGCGACCGGTTCGATCCGGCCCGCCACGTGCAGGGGCGGGAAGTCAAGGCGATCACACGGCATCTGCTCCAGGTCGAGCAGCGCGATGGCCAGTGGCACGGCCAAGTGATAGTCGATATCTAGCGTTAGCACACAGCAGACAGCACACAGCAGACAGTAAAAGATGTCAGAACGCGCGTGGAGCGGTCCGCTCGAAAAAATCGACGACTACCATTGGCGCATCCCGCAAGCGTACGATCGCGGCATGCGCGTGCCGGGATTGATCTTTGCTGATGAAAAGCTCTTGCGCGACATCACCTCCGATCAGTCGCTGCAGCAGGTGGCCAACGTCGCGCATCTGCCTGGCATCGTGAAGGCCTCCATGGCCATGCCCGATATTCACTGGGGTTACGGAGCACCGATCGGGGGCGTTGCTGCATTCGATGCGAAAGATGGAATCGTCTCACCCGGAATGACGGGCTACGACATCAACTGCGGCGTGCGGCTGGTGCGGACCGAGCTCACGGTCGAGGAGGTTCAGCCCAAGCTGCGCGCGCTCATCGCGCAACTCTTCCGCGACGTGCCGTGCGGCGTGGGGATGAGCGGGGAGATCCGCATCAGCCGCAAGGATGCGCCCAAGCTGATGGCGCAGGGCTCCCGCTGGGTCATCCAGCAGGGCTACGGGGCGGCGGCCGATGTGGAGCATACCGAATCGCAGGGCTGCCTGCCGGATGCCGACCCCTCGGCGGTCTCCGAGCGCGCGCTGCAGCGCGGCCATGACCAGCTCGGCACGCTCGGCTCCGGGAATCACTTCATGGAAGTCCAGGCCGTCGAGACGATCTACGACGAGCAGGCCGCCAATGCCTTCGGCCTGTTTGCCAATCAAGTGACGGTGATGATCCACTCGGGTTCCCGCGGTTTCGGCTACCAGATTTGCGACGACTATCTCGACGTCACCGGCCGCGCCATGGCGAAGTACGGCATCTCGGTGCCAGATCGGCAGCTGGCCTGCGCGCCCATCAACTCGGAAGAGGGCCGGGCGTATCTCGGCGCGATGCGCTGCGCAGCCAACTTCGCCTGGGCCAACCGCCAGTGCCTAATGCACCTGGCCCGGATGGTCTTTGAGCGGCTCTTTGAGCGCAGCTGGGAGGCGCTGGGGATGCAGCTGGTCTACGACGTGGCGCACAACATCGCCAAGTTCGAGCGCCACACCGTCCCCGCCGCAGGCGGGTCCGCCTCTGGCGGAGACGGCAAGGAGCGCACCGTCTGCGTGCACCGCAAAGGAGCCACGCGCGCCTTTCCGCCCGGGCATCCCGATGTGCCGGAGGACTACCGCCCGGTGGGCCAGCCGGTGATCATCCCCGGTGACATGGGGCGCAACTCCTACGTGCTGGCCGGCACGCAGGCGGCGATGGAGCAGACCTTCGGCAGCTGCTGCCACGGGGCCGGGCGCGTGATGTCGCGCACCGAGGCCGTGCGCAGGGCCTCAGGCCGCTCGATCGAAGGGGAGCTGGAGCGCCGCGGGATCATCGTCATGGGTCGCGGCCGCAAGGGGGTTGCGGAGGAGCAGCCCGACGCCTATAAGGATGTCAACGACGTCGTGCGCGTCGTCCACAATGCCGGCCTGGCCAAGCGGGTCGCCCGCATGAGGCCCCTTGGCGTGATTAAAGGTTAGGCGATGCATGATTTGAAACTGCTCCGCGAGCACCCGGACCGCCTGCGCGAGGCGCTGAAAAAACGCAACGCGCCCGTCAGCCTCGACGGGCTGTTGGAGCTGGAGCGGACGCGCCGCGAGCTGCTCGGCAAGATCGAGCAGCAGCGCTATCAGCTCAAGCAGGAGTCGGATGCCTTCGCGAAGCAGAAAACCGGTCCGCCGCCGGCGCACCTGAAGCAGCTCTCAACGCAGATCAAAGAACAGGCGCAGCGCCTCAAGCAGGTGGAAGAGCAAGTCAACGGCGAGCTGGCCTTGGTGCCGAACATCCCGCACGAGTCGTTGCCGGTGGGCGATGCGCGAGCCAATACGGTCGTGCGCACCGTCGGGCAGAAGCCCGCGCAGGCGTTTGCGCCCAAGACGCATCTCGAGCTGGGCCGGTCGCGGGGCCTGTTGGATTTGGAGCGTGCGGCCAAGATCACCGGCTCGCACTTTCCGCTGTTTACGGGCCAGGGGGCCCGGCTTGAGCGGGCCCTCATTAACTGGATGCTCGACGTGCAGACGAAGGAGCATGGCTACGTCGAGATCGCACCGCCCTATCTGGTCAACCGCGCCTCGATGTTCAGCACCGGGCAGCTGCCGAAGTTTGAAGAGGACATGTACCGGCTGAAGGACGACGACCTGTTCCTGGTGCCCACCGCCGAAGTGCCGGTGACGAACCTGCACCGCGATGAGATCCTTGAAGAGTCGCAGCTGCCCATCCGTTACACGGCCTACACCGCCTGCTTCCGGCGGGAAGCCGGCTCGTACGGCAAGCAGATCAAGGGGCTGGTGCGCGTGCACCAGTTCGACAAGGTGGAGCTGGTGAAGTTCGTCACACCGGAGCGCTCCTACGATGAGCTGGAGGCGCTGGTGGGCGACGCCGAGACGATCCTGAAGCGGCTGGGGCTGCACTACCGCGTGGTGTGCCTCTCGACGGGGGATTTGAGCTTCGCCGCCGCCAAATGCTACGATCTGGAGGCGTGGGCGCCGGGGCTGGACCAGTTTTTGGAAGTTTCCAGCTGCAGCAACTTCGAGGCGTTCCAGGCGCGGCGGGCGAACATCCGCTACCGGCCCGCGGATAAAAAAGTGGAGTTTGTGCACACGCTCAACGGCTCCGGGGTGGCGCTGGCGCGCACGCTGATCTGCCTGCTGGAAACGCACCAGCAGGCGGACGGCTCCATCGTCATCCCCGAGCCGCTGCGGCCGTATCTGGATGGGCAGCGTCTCCTCTAAGATTACTCAGGGCCTTGGGCGCGCCCTGAAAATGTTCATCGTGGCGGTGCTCTTGCCGCTGCCCATCGGGCTGTTGACCGGTGTCGTGGAGCAGTTCGAGGCGATCCAGGTGGCAGGCGGGAACGCTTGGCATCTGGTCTACTCGGGGTTCCTGACGTACGCCGGCTGCCACGTGCTGCTCTACCGGCCCGTGGGCCTGTTTCGCGCCGGGCAGTGGATCTTCTCAACGCTGGCGGTGTGGCTCTTCGGCGGGCAGGTCTCAACGACAGACAACACTGCCGGCGGTGGCCAGGGCAAGGGGGGCAGGAAGCCCAAGGCGCCGAAAAGCGATGGCGCAGCATACGGCTCGCCGCTGGTGGCCTTCAGCCCGTACGTGATTCCGGTCTATCTCGTGCTGGCCTGCGCGGTGGCATGGCTGGCAGCACGGGTGGTGCAGCGCCGATGGGTTGATGGGCCGGCGGCGGTGTTGATCGGCGTGACAACCGCCTTTCATTGGCTGATGACGGCGGATGATCTGCAGCCGCAGCGCGAGCGCTGGCACGTGGAGACGTACCTGCTGGCCATCGGGCTGGTGTTTTTGCTGACGCTGCTCATCGGTGCGGCGTGCGTGTGGTGGGCGCTGCCGGACTTCTCGTACTATCAGGCGCTACGCGACGGCTGGGCCGCCTCGCTGCGGATCTATCAAGCGGCGACCCGCCAGCTGTTCTTTTAAACGCGTCGTTGGGAGGAGTGGCTGAGCGGCTGAAAGCAGTGGTCCTGAAAACCACCGTCCTCGCAAGTGGACCGCAGGTTCGAATCCTGCCTCCTCCGCCAACACACAAAGTCATTCCGGAGAGGTGCGAGAGTGGTTGAATCGGCCGGTCCCGAAAACCGGTAGGGGCGCAAGTCCTTCGTGGGTTCGAATCCCACCCTCTCCGTTTCTTTTCTATAGCAGGTGGGATGAGAAGGGAGGCCCGAGCAGAATCCACGTTGCCGCGACGAGCAGGAGCGGCAACTTTCCTTGCGAGGGCCGGGTGGCCGACCGGAGCGATCCGCCGAAGGCGGAGAGCGGAGGCGCCGAATCCCACCCTCTCCGTTCTTCCCCTTTAGTATGTGGGAGGTTAGAAAAGCAGGACAGCCGGGTCCTTCAATTCTGATGCGGGACAATGGATAAATTCGAGCCGTATCATGACGACCAGTTCTACAAATTCGTGCACGATGACTTATTCGGCGATTATGACTGGTGGCCCGATGAGCCCTTCTTTCATGCAGGATCAGTTCGTACGTTCAGCTACAAGGACTACCTACACCATTGGGCATTGGCCGAACAGGAACACATGCTCTTTGACGTACAAAAACCGAGATTATCCGAGGAGGAGTTTCAGAAGCTTAAAAAGCGCCTGAATGATTTGCTGACTGTACCCGATCCTCCTGATCGTACGCTGCGGCAGCAGCGGGATCTCATGGGTCGGCTCAGTTTAAACCCATATCAGCAATACCACTACCAGGATTATATACGGCATTATCGGGCTGCTGAAGAAACGGGACATCTTCCCAAGAGCGAAGAGCAGTTAGCTGAAGAGGTGTTTTTGCGCACCAAGCGAGAATTGCTCGAGTCACTGCAACATAAACCGCTCACAGAAAGTCGGCTCGCCAGCGAGAAGCGGTTACGGGCAAAGCTGTTCCCTGGCTCCTACGTGTCGTGAAAAGGAGTCAAATTGGCGCTATGCCAGGAATCACCCCTGCGGTTACAATACTTGGAGAGGTGGCTGAGCGGCCGAAAGCGCACGCTTGGAGAGCGTGTAGCCGCCTAAACAGTGGCTCGTGGGTTCGAATCCCACCCTCTCCGGTTCTTTTCAGGAAGGGGAGACAAGGGAGTCCCGCCAGCGGCGGGACGACCGATAAGAGGGGAAACCTGGGTTTCCCCTCCTATGGAGCGCCCCTAGGATTTGGATAGTCGCGACGCGCCCATAGCTCAATTGGATAGAGCGTCGGCCTGCGG
>JACQRD010000026.1 GCA_016206675.1 Candidatus Omnitrophota bacterium | reverse complement strand
TCTTTGGAGTGATCGGTCACCCGGTCAGCCACAGCCGCTCGCCGGCCATGCACGCGGCAGCACTGCGCGCGCTGAAGATCGACGCGGTCTACTCGGCGTTCGATGTCCCGCCGCGCTTCGTGCGGCCGATGCTGCAGGCCTTCGTGCTGGCGGGCGTTGAGGGGCTCAACGTCACCGTGCCGCTGAAGGAGGTAGTCCTGCCCCTGCTGGATCGGATTGATCCGGTCGCGCGGGCCATCGGCGCGGTGAACACCATCGTCATCCGCAATCGTCGGCTGATCGGCTACAACACCGATGCCAAGGGATTCGCGTTGGCGCTGAGGCAGCTGGGCTGGCGCAGACGTCCGGCACATGCCGTGATTCTGGGGGCGGGCGGGGCGGCCAAGGCGGTGGCATGGGAGCTCTCGCGCACCCGCGGCATGCGGCTGATCATCGCCAACCGCCATTTGGCCAAGGCGCAGCGGCTGGCCCGGTGGATTGCCCGCCGCCATCCGGGCGCGTGCGCACACGCGGTCCCGCTGGCGCGCGTGCGGCTGGAGGAGGCGCAGCTGCTGATCAATGCGACGACCGTCGGCATGCGCGCCGGCGATCCGGCCCCCGTGGCCCTGAAGGGCCTGCGGCGGAGCACCCTGGTCTACGACGTGGTCTACCATCGGCCGACGCGATTGGTCGCCGAAGCGCAGCGTCGGGGATGTGTTGCGGCGGGCGGGCTGTCAATGCTACTATACCAGGGCGCGGAATCGCTGCGGCTCTGGCTTCATCGCGACCCGCCGATTGACATCATGCGCAAAGCGCTAGAGCGCGCAATCACCAATGACCAAATCCCAAGCACCAAATAAGCACCAAATTTCAAGCTCCAAGCACCAAACGGTTTGGGATTTGGGATTTGGAATTTGGGATTTATTTGGGATTTGGGATTTGGTGCTTGGAATTTGATGCCTGGTGCTTGGTGATTTCGATTGATACTTCAGTCGTTCTGCCGGCCTGGGCGCCGTGGCTCATCGGCCTGTTGTTCGGCAGCTGCCTTGGCAGCTTTCTGAACGTCTGCATCTATCGCCTGCCTCGCGAGCAGTCGGTGGTCAAGCCCCGATCGCGCTGCCCCCACTGCCGCAAGGCGATTGCGTGGTACGACAATGTTCCGCTGCTCAGTTTCTTCGCGCTGGGAGGACGCTGCCGCCACTGCCGCAAGGTGATCGACTGGCGCTATCCGCTGGTGGAGCTGTTGGCCTCGGTGGCGAGCGGGGCCGTGCTGCAGCGCTTCGGCCTGGGGCCGGCGGGGTGGATCTACGTCGCGTTCGTGGCAGGGCTCATCGCGGCCAGCATCATCGATCTGGAGTTCCAGATCATCCCGGATGAAATCAGCCTCGGCGGCTTGGCGGTGGGCCTGCTGGCCAGCTTCGCGGTGCCAGCGCTGCACGGTACCGACTCGCATTGGCTCTCGCTTGGCCGCTCGGTGATCGGCATGCTCGTCGGCGGCGGGGTGCTCTACGGCACCGGCCTGCTCGGCGATCTGATCTTTCGGAAGGAGAGCATGGGCGGAGGGGACATCAAGCTGCTGGCGATGGCTGGCAGCGTGGTGGGATGGAAGCTCGTGCTCGTCACGTTTTTCCTCGCGCCGCTGTTGGCCGTGGGGCCGGGCCTGCTCGTGCTGCTGATCAAGCGCTCGCACGTGATTCCGTACGGGCCGTTTTTGTCGCTCGGGCTGGCGTTGTCGCTGTTTTACGGCCACGACGCGCTGCGCTTAAGCGGTGTGGAGGAAACCGTGAGGCTGCTGTGGGAGTATCGTCCCTGGTTCAATTAATGCCGGTGACTGCGTTACTCCGTGTCTCCGTGACTCCGTACCTGTGTGGATGGTTCCACGGAGTCACGAGGTCACGGAGTCACGAGGTCACGGAGTGGAGATGTTGCGCTTCCTAACGGCGGGGGAATCGCACGGTCCGGCGCTGGTCGCCACGCTGGAGGGCATGCCGGCGGGCGTGCCTATCGATGTGCCGCGTCTGAACACCCAGATGCGCAGACGCCAGCTCGGCTACGGCCGCGGCCCACGGATGCAATTCGAGCCGGATGCCATTGAGCTTCTTTCAGGCGTGCGCCGCGGAGTCACGTTGGGCAGCCCCATCGCGCTGCTGATTAGAAATAAGGACGCCTCCATCGACCGGCTGCCGGTGGTGACCCAGCCGCGGCCGGGCCACGCGGACTTAACCGGCGCGATAAAGTACGGCCATCGCGACATCCGCAACGTGCTGGAACGCGCCAGCGCGCGCGAGACGGCTGCGCGCGTGGCCATCGGCGCGGTGTGCCGGGAACTGCTCAGCCCCTTGGAGATCGAGCTGGCCAGCCACGTGGTGGCGCTGGGGCCGGTGCGCGCCGCGTCGCGACCCGTAACGGTCGCCCTGCTGCGCCGCAAGGCGGAGCCCACACCGCTGCGCTGCCTCGATGCGGCCGCCACCAAGCGCATGATCAAGGCCATCGATGCCTGCGTGAAGACCGGGGATACGCTGGGCGGCGTCTTCGAGGTGATCGCCGAAGGCGTGCCACCCGGGCTGGGCAGCTACGTCCACTACGACCGCCGGCTCGACGCCATCCTCGGGCGGGCGATCCTCTCCATCCATGCGGTCAAGGCGGCCGAGGTAGGTGACGGGGTGCTGGCGGCGTCGCTGCCGGGCTCGAACGTGCACGACGAGATTTTCTATGCGAGAGGGAAGGGATTCTACCGCAACTCGAACCGCTCCGGCGGCTTCGAGGGCGGCATGACGACCGGGCAGCCGGTGGTGGTGCGCGGATTTCTCAAGCCGTTGTCCACCCTGCGCAAGCCGATGCGGTCGGTGGAGATCACTACGAAGAAGCCGATGGTGGCCACGGTCGAGCGCACCGACGTGACCACCGTGCCGGCGGCCGGCGTCATCGGCGAAGCCATGATCGCCTTTGAGCTGGCCAATGCGATGCTGCAAAAATTTGGCGGCGATTCTCTGCGTGAAGTTCAGCGGAACTTGAAGAGCTATCGCGCTGAACTTCAAAAGTTTTAGCACACAGCAGTCAGCATACAGCAGACAGTAAAGGCGAATGCTCAATAGCGTGAGGTTGTTTGGGTTGTGCTTTAGGACTCACTGTGTGCTGTGTGCTGTGTGCTGTGTGCTGCCACGATGAATATTACGCTGATCGGGTTTATGGGGACGGGGAAGACCACCGTCGGAAAACGGCTGGCGAAGCGGCTGGGCTGGCGCTTCGTCGATGTCGACGAGCAGATCGAGACCAGCGCGAAGAAGCCGGTACCGCGAATCTTCGCGGAGCACGGCGAGCCGGTCTTCCGCCGGCTGGAGGAGCGCATCGTCCGCCGGCTCGTGCGTGGCGACCAGCAGGTGATCGCCACCGGCGGGGGCGCCTTCGTGGATCCGAAGAACCGCTCGCGCCTGCGCGCCAGCGGACCGGTCGTCTGCCTGACGGCCCGCCCGAAGATCATCCTCCAGCGCCTCGGCCGCCGCATCGCCGCGCGGCCGCTGCTGCAGGGTGGCGATCCCTTAGAGCGCATCAAGACGCTGCTGGCCAGGCGCGCGAAGGCCTACGCCAAGGCGGATGCGGTCATCGACACGAGCGATCTCTCCGCGGAGCAGGTCGTGGAGCGCCTCTGGGGGGATCTCAGCCCCGGCCTATGCAAGAGCTGGCAGTACCTGCTTGAGCGCTCCGCCGATTTGGCCAAGCGCTACGGCGGCAAGTACGTCGTGGTGGCTGAGAATCGCGTGGTGGCCTGCGGCGACAGCCAGTTGGAGGCGTTCCAGAACGCCTCGCAGCGCTTGGACGAGAAGAGAGAAGCCGGCATCTATTACATCCCGCTGCCCGAGGAGTCGCTGACCGCATTATTTATAATGAGAACAGCCAGCGGTGGTTCAGAGAACCCCCAACCCCGAACCTCAGCTGGGTAATGCGGCGTTCTTCCTCATCGAAGCCTTCGGCGCTACGGCGGGTGGATTTCCCCTACATGAAGGACGCGCAGGGCCACTATGCGCCGATTGTCTACCTGCAGGTGTGGACGGGCAACCGATGGCTCTACCTGCAGGCCTACGTGGATTCCGGGGCGGCGTGGAGCATCTTCCATTCCGACGTGGCCCAGCTGCTGGGGATGAAGCTCCACACGACCCGACGGCACTACATGTCGCTCGGCAACGGCAGCGTGCTGCCGATCTACCACGCCCGCATCCGGGTGCGCTTTGCCGGGGAGGAGCTGCTCGTGCCGGCCGGATTTTCCGACGCGCTGCGCGTCGGGTTCAACCTGCTGGGCCGGGCCGGGTTCTTCGACCGCTTCAGCATGACGTTTAACGACCGCGCCCGCCTCTTGTCCGTCGCTCGCCTTCCTACGCGATAGCTCCAAGTGGTCAGCTCCTCCGTTGAGGAGCGGTGTTTTCATGCTCACGAATCGTGAACGCTTCATGCTCCTCAACCGTGTGCCGCCGCTGAGCTCCGCGGCGCTGCACCGGCTGCTGGTTGCCTTCGGCGGCGTGGAAGGGCTCTGGCGCGCCGGCGCCGAAGCGCTTCAGCAGGCCGGCAGGATCAGCCCGGCGCTGGCCGAGCGGATTGCGCAGGCGCGCTCCGATGAGGCCGGGCTGCGGGAAGAGCTGGCACTCGCGCGGCGCTGCGGCGCGGCGATTGTCACGTGGGAAGACGACGCCTATCCCGCGCCGCTTCGGTCGATTGCCGATCCGCCGCCGGTGCTCTACGTCAAAGGCGCGCTGGCATCCGACGCCGAATGCGCGGTGGCGATCGTCGGCTCACGGCACGCCTCAGCCTACGGCTTGCAATGTGCCGGCCGGCTCGGCTATGATCTTGCGCTGCGGGGTGTGGCGGTCGTCTCGGGCCTGGCGCGGGGCATTGATACCGCCGCCCACGAGGGCGCGCTGAAGGCGGGCGGGCGGACGCTGGCGGTGTTGGGCAGCGGCTTAGCACAAGTGTATCCGCCGGAGCATGAGCCGCTGGCGGAGCAGATCGCTGCGCAGGGCGCGGTGCTCTCCGAGTATCCGATGGCGATGTCGCCTCACGCCTTGAATTTCCCAAGGCGCAACCGGATCATCAGTGGCCTCTCGCTGGGAGTCGTGGTCGTGGAGGCCGCCCAGCGCAGCGGAGCGCTGATTACCGCGGATTGCGCCCTTGAGCAGGGCCGGGAGGTCTTCGCGGTGCCAGGGCCCATGACGGCCGACACCTCTGCCGGCACCCACCGGTTATTGAAGCAAGGCGCGAGGCTGGTCACATCGGTGGAGGATATTCTGGAGGAGCTGCGGTTGGCGCCGCAGCCGGCGGGGGCCGCGCCGCTGACGCAGGTCGAGCGGCAGGTATTGGCGTGCGTTGGGGGCCGAGCGGCGCAGGACATTGATACCATTGCGGCCACCAGCGGGGTGGGGGCCTCCGCAGCCTCCACCGTATTGCTGCAGTTGGAGCTCAAAGGGTTCGTGACACAGCGACAGGGTAAACGCTTCGTTCGAAAAGCGCACGGTGTGACAAGCGACACGTGACAGGTGGCATGTCACCTGTAACATCACCCACGTGTCACATGTTACTTGCAACTTGTCACCCTGATCGTGTTAACTAAGGGATTATGGAACTGACCGTCAACGGCCAGCGGCAAGCCGTGCCGGAGGGGCTGACGGCTGCGCAGCTCTTGGAGCGGCGGCAGGTCGTACCGGAGCGCGTGGTGGTGGAGCTGAACCTGGCGATCCTCAAGCGCGCGCAGCTGGCGGGCACTATATTAAAGGAAGGCGACCAGGTGGAAATCGTGCAGTTCGTAGGCGGCGGATCATTAAAACCAGTGAATGCGTAGATGCGTGAATGCGTCAATGCGTTGTTGAGGGGTCGAAGCCATCATGGCTAAAAATCTCATTATTGTGGAGTCGCCGGCGAAGGCCAAGACGATCACCAAGATCGTCGGTTCGGACTTCGACGTTACCTCCTCCATGGGCCATCTGCGCGATCTGCCGGCCAGCAAGCTGGGGGTGGACGTGGAACACGATTTCGCCCCCCACTACATCGTCATCCAGAAGCGTCGCAAGGTGGCCAAGCAGCTGCAGGAAGCGGCGCGCGGCAAATCGGTGATCTACCTCGCGCCGGATCCCGACCGCGAAGGCGAGGCCATCAGCTGGCATCTGGAGCGGCTGCTGCGCGATGACGAAGCCGCGCAAGCGAAGAAGGCGAAGGCCAAAGCCGACAAGGCCTCCGCCAACGGGTCGGCCTCAGCCGCGCCGAAGCGGGCGAAGGTCGATCCGAAGATGAACGGCCGCAAAATCGTGCGCATCACCTTCCACGAGATCACCCCGCAGGCCATCAAGGAGGCGATCAAGCGCCCGCTGCGCATCGACGTCAAGAAGGTCAACGCGCAACAGGCCCGTCGGATTTTGGACCGGCTGGTCGGCTATTCGCTCTCGCCGCTGCTGTGGCGGAAGGTTGGGCGCGGCCTCTCTGCCGGCCGGGTGCAGTCGGTGGCCCTGCGGCTGATCGTGGACCGTGAAAAGGAGATCGAGGCCTTCAAGCCGCAGGAGTACTGGACGCTGGACGCCGAGCTGAAAAAGGCCGACGGCGGGGCGAGCTTCAAGGCGCAGCTGGAGAGAATCGGCGGCAAGAAGGCCGACGTCAGAAATAAGACAGACGCCGAGCGCCTCGCGGCCGATTTGAAGCAGCAGTCGTATGCGGTGTCCGCCGTTGAGGAGAAGGAGCAGAAACGATATCCGAAGCCTCCCTTCACGACCAGCACGCTGCAGCAGGAGGCCTTCCACAAGCTCGGCTTTTCCTCCTCCAGGACGATGCGCATCGCGCAGCAGCTCTACGAAGGGCTGGAAATCGGCGAGGCCAGCCCCGTGGGGCTGATCACCTACATGCGCACCGACTCGGTCCGCGTGGCGGATGAGGCGCTGAAGGCCGTCCGGACGCTGATTCCGAAGCGCTTCGGCAAGGCGTTTCTGCCGGATCAGCCGCGGGCGTACAAATCCCGCAAGAGCGCGCAAGAGGCGCATGAGGCCGTCCGCCCGACGAGCGTGGCCAGAGCGCCTGAAGCCATGGCCTCGTATCTGACGGAGGAGCAGGCCGCCCTCTATCAACTGGTCTGGCAGCGCTTCGTGGCCAGCCAGATGGCGGATGCGGTGGATCGGGTCACCGCGGTCCAGATCGCCGCCGGCCTGCCGGCCGCCCGCGCGGGGCAGGCAGGCAAGTATCAGCTCAAGGCCAACGGCCGCGTGCCCGTCTTCGCCGGGTGGACCAAGGCCTATCAGGAAGGCGAAGAGAAGGACGCCGACGCCGACGCCGAGCGGCTGCCGGAAGGCGTGCTGCCGCCGCTGGCCAAGGGCGAGGGACTCACGCTGCTGGCCCTGGTGCCGTCGCAGCACTTCACCAAGCCGCCCCGGCGGTTTACCGACGCCTCGCTCGTCAAGGCGCTGGAAGAGGACGGCATCGGGCGGCCCAGCACGTATGCGCCGATTCTCCAGACGCTCGTCGTGCGCGAATACGTGGAACGCAACGGCGGCAGCCTGGTGCCGACTCCGCTTGGCCGCACCGTGACGGAGCTGCTCATCGAGCATTTTCCAGAGATCATGGATGTCAAGTTCACCGCAGGCATGGAGGAGGAGCTGGATCGCATTGAAGAGGGCGACCAGGAGTGGGTGTCGGTCATCCGCCACTTCTACACGCCGTTTTCCGCCCGCGTGACCACCGCGCAGGCGCAGATGAAGGAGGTCAAGCGGGAAGCGATCCCCACGGACTACGTCTGCGAGAAGTGCGGCAAGCCGATGGTGATCAAGTGGGGGCGCTTCGGGCAATTCCTCAGCTGCTCCGGATTTCCCGACTGCAAGAACGCCAAGCCGGTGCCCACCGGTGTGACGTGTCCCCAGCCCGGCTGTGGCGGCGACGTGGTCAGCCGCAAGGCCCGCGGCCGGCGGTTCTACGGCTGCTCCAACTATCCGACATGCCGCTACACCGCCCACAAGCTGGCCAAGCCCGGTGAGGCGCCGTCTGCCGGCGCAACCAAGGCCGACAACGGCGACGAGACGTCCGACGAGCTGCTGAACTAAGCTGCGTACACCCACCCATCAGTCGGTCGACAGGTTTCTGCGCTATCTCATCGTCGAGCGCAACGCCTCCGAGCACACGCGCCGCAGCTACGCGTTGGATCTCGCGCAGTTCTTCGCCCAGTTGGGTGCGAGGCGCCTGCCGGACATCACGCCGCTGGAGATTCGGCGGTTTGTCGCGGGCCTAAGCCACCAGGGGGTGAGCCGTCGCACCATCGCGCGCAAGCTCTCCTGCGTGCGCAGCTTCTTCCGGTTTCTGTGCCGCGACGGCACGCTGGATCACAATCCGGCCGCCTCCGTGCCGACGCCGCGGCAGGAGCGGCGCCTGCCCTCCTTCTTGGACGAGCGGCAGATCGTGCGCTTGCTGCACGCCCCGTCCGCGACGGGGTGGCAGGGGCTGCGGGATCGGGCGATGCTGGAAGCGCTCTACTCCACCGGCGTGCGCATCGGCGAGCTCGTGGGCCTAAACCGCGAGGATGTGGATGAGATCTCCGGCA
This sequence comes from Candidatus Omnitrophota bacterium, assembly GCA_016206675.1. Lineage (GTDB taxonomy): Bacteria > Omnitrophota > Gorgyraeia > Aquiviventales > Aquiviventaceae > JACQRD01. The sequence goes on along the minus strand of JACQRD010000026.1, from coordinate 6,295 downwards.
CGGCGATCGTGCGGGGCAAGGGCAAGAAGGAGCGGCTCTGCCCGATCGGGGAGACCGCGCTGTCGGCTCTCCGCGCCTATCTCGCCAAGCGGCCCAGGAAACTTCAGGTGCCCTATGCGCTGTTCGTCAGCCAAAAGGGCACGCGTCTGACCGTGCGGCATGCGGATCGGCTGCTGGCGCGCTACGTCAAGCTGGCGGGCTTGCCGCCGTCGGTGAGCCCCCACAGCTTGCGGCATACCTTTGCCACGCACCTGCTGGACCGGGGCGCGGATTTGCGCAGTGTCCAGGAGCTGCTGGGCCACGCCAGCCTCTCCACGACCCAGATCTACACCCACATCACGCCGCAACGACTGAAGAAGGTGTATGACCAAGCACACCCCAGGGCGTAACTCGCTGATGGCGCTCTGCGCAGGACTCGCCATCGTCGGCCTGCCGTGCGCCGGCTTCAGTCTCCAGCAGGATCAGCCCTTCGCCGAGGAGATGCTGCTGGTGGCGAAGACGATTCCCGAGTGGCTCAGCCGCGGGGAATTCGCTCGCGTCACGTCGGAGTTGACGCCGGAGGCCAACGAACGGCTGCCGCAGGAGCGGCTGCAGGAGGTATGGCAGGTGTTGACGCGGCAGTTGGGGCCGTATCACGGCACAACCGGCGCGCGGATGGATCGCGACGAGCAGGCCGTGTGGATCATCGTCGGCTGCCAGTTTGAAAAAGCCCCGGTGTCGATGAAAGTGTCCGTGGATGCGCAGCGCCGCATCACCGGCCTCTGGTTCAACGTCGATGAGTCGGCGCCGGCCGAGCCGCCGCCGGATGCACCGCGCTGGGGCCCGCCTCCATCGTTCCCATCGCCGCCTCCGCAGCCGGCTGAACCGGCGACGCCGTCAGCTGGCGTGCGCGAGCGCGAGGTGGTCGTGGGGGAGGGCGAATGGGCGCTGCCGGGGACGTTGACCCTGCCGGCCGGCGTCGGCCCGTTTCCTGCCATCGTGTTAGTGCATGGCTCCGGTCCGCAGGATCGGGATGAATCCATCGGGCCGAATCGGCCGTTTCGGGATCTGGCCGCCGGTCTCGCGGAGCAGGGAATCGCGGTGTTGCGCTATGACAAGCGCACCCAGGCGCATGGCCAACGGATCGCGGCAGTGGTGAATTCCTTGACGGCGAAAGAAGAAGTTGTGGACGATGCCATGGCGGCTGTGGCCCTGTTGCGCAGCACCAAGGAAGTCGAGCCGCGGCGGTTGTTTGTGTTAGGTCACAGCTTCGGGGGCATGCTCCTGCCGCGCATTGCCGCCGCTGACGGACGCCTGGCCGGAGGCGTGATCCTCGCCGGCAACACCCGCCCAGTCGAAGAGCTGATTGTGGAGCAGACCCGCTATATCGCCGGTTTGGACGGCAGCATCATGCCTGCTGAGCGGGTGCAGCTTGACTACGTAGAAGCCCAGGCAGAGCTAGTGAAGGATCCTCAACTCGCCGAGCGCGCTTCAACCGACACGCCCCCGTTCGGGGTGGCACCCGCCTACTGGCTTGATCTGCAGCCGTATCGACCGGCCGCGGTCGCGGCCGAGTTGCACATGCCGATGCTCCTTCTTCAAGGAGAGCGGGATTACCAGGTGACCATGGAAGATTTCGAGGGCTGGAAGCGCGTACTGGCCGCTCGACCCCACGCAACCTTCAAGTCGTATCCGCTGCTCAACCACCTCTTCATGCCCGGGGAAGGGCGCAGCACACCGGCCGAGTACGAGCATCCCGGCCATGTCTCGCCGGTGGTGATCAACGACATCGCCGAGTGGATCAAGCGGCAGGAGCCCCATGGCGCTGCTCTATGACGCGCTCGTCATCCTCGGGTTGCTGTGCGCAGCACCCGCAGCCCTGTGGCGCCGTCGGCTGCCGCATCGTGGCTGGAGCATGCGGCTGGGCCGCTATCCCGCCGCCCTACTGCGCCGGCTCAACGGGCGGCCGTCGATCTGGCTGCATGCCGTCAGCGTGGGCGAAGTGCTGGCCGCTCACCCCCTCATCGAGGCGCTGTTGCGCGTCCATGTCGACACACCCCTGGTCGTGTCGACGGTCACACCGGGCGGCTATGAGGTGGCGGCCAAGCGATGGAGCGAGCGGGCCATCCTCGTCTATTTTCCGTTGGATCTTCACGGATGCGTCCGCCGCGCGCTGAAGGCGCTGCGGCCGAAGATGTTGCTGCTGGTGGAGTCCGAGCTGTGGCCGGCGGTAGTCCGGCTGGCGCGCGCGCAGGGCGTGCCGGTGCTGGTGGTCAACGGCCGCGTCTCTCCGCGGACGTTTGAGCGCTGCCGGCGGATTGCGCGCTGGGTGAGGCCGCTGCTGCGGCAGGTGGACCAGTGGCTGATGCAAAGCCGCGAAGATGCCGACCGCATCATCGCGCTGGGAGCACCCCCCGACCGCGTGCAAGTGACCGGCAGCCTCAAGTGGGATGCCAGCCGTGGCGTGCGCCCGACGGCGCAGGCCCTCCGCGAGCTGGCCGTGCAGCTCGGCCTTGGCGGCGAGCCGCTGCTCGTCGCGGGTAGCACGCATCGGGGCGAAGAAGCCGTCCTGCTGGGCGCCCTCAAGACGGTTCGCGCAGCACACCCTTCGGCGCGGCTGATCCTCGCGCCCAGGCATCTGGAGCGCGTGGCGGAAGTCGAAGGGCTCATCAGGCGCAGCGGCTTGACCGTGACGCGGCTGAGCAGCGCCTCATCCGCTGATCGGTGGGACGTGGGCGTGGTAGAGACGTTCGGGCAGCTGCCGCAGTATTACAGCGTCGCCACCGTCGTCTTCATTGGCGGCAGCCTGATTCCGCACGGCGGCCAGAATCCTCTCGAAGCCGCCAGCCTCGGCAAGCCGGTGGTCTTCGGACCGTCCCTGCACAATTTCTCCGCGATTGCGCACCAACTGCTGGCCCATCACGCCGCCCGGCAAGTCGCCCATGCCGGGGAGCTGTCCGGCCTGCTGCGCGAGCTCTTGGCTGACCCGGCTTCGGCGGCGGCCATGGGGCAGCGAGCCCAGGAGCTGACCGAACGCTTCCAGGGGGCCACCCAGCGCACCGTGGACGCCGTCGCGCCGTGGCTGCAGGGCGGGCGGGCGTGGCCTGCCGGCTACGGCTGAGAGCAGGAACGCAGAGTAGCACACAGCAGTCAGCAGACAGCACACAGTGAAAGACGCTTTTACTGTGTGCTGTTTGCTGTGTGCTGACTGCTAGCGTGCAGTTGTTCTGGCGCGCACCGTCCCACCGACGTACAATATATATTTATGTCATCACTCCGGCGGTCCCTCCATGACGCCTGGTGGCGCCTCGTCACGCAGCCTCAGCCCGCTTCATTCTCCGATGCCGCGGCGGCCGGGCTGCTAGGGCTGGCGTCGTCGGGCTACCAGGCGGTCGCGGCTGCCCGCAACGCCGCCTACGATGTCGGCTGGCGCCGGCCGGCCGTCCTGCCCGCCACCGTGATCAGCATCGGCAACCTGACCGTCGGGGGCACCGGCAAGACCGCCTGCGTCCAATTCGTCGTCGAAAAGCTGCTGAGGATGGGGCGGCGGGTCGCGGTGCTCTCCCGTGGCTATGGCGGGGTCAAGCGGCGCTATTGGCTGCAACAGCGCTCCGGCCGGCTCATGATGGATGGGCAGCCCTCCGCCGAGCGCCTCGAGGAGGCGGCGGATGAGCCGCAGCTGCTGGCTACCGTCTTGGAGGGCGTGCCGATCGTCGTCGGAGCCGACCGCGCGCGCGCCGGCCGTCTGGCCTGCCGGCAATTCGGCTGCGACACGCTGGTCATGGACGACGGCTTCCAGCACCGGCGCTTGCATCGGGACTGCGACATCGTGCTCGTCCATGCGCGCACGCCCTTCGGCGGCTGGCGGCTGCTGCCGCGCGGTCCCATGCGCGAGCCGCTGGGCGCGCTGCGGCGCGCGCAGGCCATCATCGTCACGAAGGCGGATGAGGCGCTTGAAACGCTGCATGCGCTTACCGAGCGGCTGCAGGCGCTGAATCCAAACGCGATGGTCGCCACGGCGGTGCACCAGCCCTGCGGGCTGCTTGAAACGGCCTCCAACGCGTGGCACGACGCCGGGCGGCTGGCCGGCCTGCGGGTGGGGCTGGTGTCTTCGATCGGGGATCCCGAGGGGTTCGAGTCGACGCTGCGACGGCTGCAGGCGACGGTCGCATGGCATCGCATCTTCCCCGATCACCATCCGTATACGGCGGAGGATCTCGCCGCTCTGGCGGACCAGGCGCGGCGCGCCCCCGTTGACGCCGTTGTCACGACGACGAAAGATTGGGTTCGTCTGCAATCCGCAATGACCCCTCCCTTATGGGTGCTGCAGGTGCGGATGAAACTGCTGAGTGGGGAATCGGAGCTGGATGATCGACTCGCTCGCGTGTGCGCTCGTTAAGCTCTTAGGGGCCGTGTTGTGCGCTCTGCCGCCCGCCGCGGCGGTATGGCTGGGCGGATGCGCCGGCACGATGGCCTCTTGGCTGCAGGCGAAACGCACCCGCACCGGCCTGCTCAACCTGCGCGCGGCCCTTGACGGGCAGCTCAGCCCCGCCGAAGGGCGGCGGATCATCAGGCGCTGTTACCAGCAGTTGGGCGCGGGCGTCTTCGAGTTGTTGCGCCTGCCCGTGATCGACCGCGCGTATCTTAACCGCTACATCATCGTCGACGGAGTGGAACGGCTCGCGTCGGCCGCCGTCTCGGGGCGTCCAATCATCCTGCTGACCGGCCATCTCGGCAACTGGGAGCTCAGCTCCATCGTGGCCGCGCTGCTGGGCTATCCGATTGTGGTCTTGGCGCGCGCGCAAGAGAAACTGCCGAAGCTCTACCGGCTGCTCGTCTCGTACCGGCAGTCCAAAGGGTGCAGGGTCGTGCATAAGGGAGGCGCGATGCGCCGCCTGATCGCGGCGCTGGAGCAGCGGCAGATGGTGGGCATCGTCGCGGATCAAGCCAGCCGGCAGGGTCTGGCGGTGGACTTCTTCGGCCGCCCCGCGCTCTTTGCCACCGGCCCCTTCGCCCTGGCGCACAGCAAGCAAGCGCTCATTCTGCCGGCCTTCATCCATCGCCTCCGGGGGCCGTTCCATCGCCTGGCCATCGAGCGCCCGTTTGAACTGCCGGCCGATCAGCCTGAAGCGCAGGCCGTCCGGCAGGGGATCGAGCGCTTCGCCGCGCTGTTGGCCGAGCAGATCACGCGGCAGCCGGCCCAATGGCTGTGGATGCACAAGCGCTGGAAGCACACCGCCGCGCGCCGCGTGCTCGTACTCAGCGACGGCAAGGCGGGCCACGTGAAGCAATCGCTGGCCGTCGTGGAGCTGTTGCGCCGCCGCTGTCCGCAGCTGTCCAGCCACACGGTGGAGATCCGCTATCGCAGCCGTTTCGCGCGCGGGGCAGCGCTGCTCTGGAGCCGGCTCGCCCCCGCCGGCTGGGCGGGCGAGCAGTGCTTGCGATGGACGCTCGCGCCGACGAGTGCTTCGGCGCTGTTGGCGCGCTACGCGGATGTCGTGGTCTCCTGCGGCGCCTCGGTCGCCCCTGTGAACGTGCTGTGGGCCGCGGACAATCGGGCGCGGTCCGTCGTCCTGATGAACCCCTCGCCCTTGCCACTGCGCCGCTTCGATTTGGTGATTGCCCCCCGCCATGACCGGCTGCCTCGCCGGCGCAACGTCGTCGAAATCGCCGGCGCGATGACGGCCGCGCTCTCCCTGCAGCAGCAACAGGAGTCGGTCAGCCGGCTGCAGCGCCATCCGAAATTCCGACGAAACCAGACGCTGGCGGGGCAGGAGCCCGTCATCGCTCTGCTCGTCGGCGGAGAAACGGACGACTACCTCTTAACCGAAGAGTGGATGGCCGCGATGATCGAGCAGATCCTCCGCGCATGCGAGGCCGCCAACGGCGTCTGCCTGGCCACCACCTCGCGCCGCACGCCGGCCTCGGCCGAGCGGCTGCTGGCCGATCGGTTAGGCGCCCACCCCCGCTGTCTGTTGGCCCTCCTCGCCAGCCGCGACGCGATCAATGGCACGATGGAGGGGTTGCTCGGCAGCGCCGACGTGGTGGTCGCAACCGGTGAAAGCATCTCGATGGTCTCCGAGGCGCGCGCCAGCGGCCGGCCGGTGGTGGTCGTCGAGCTGCCGCGCCGCACAGCCCGCCTGCCGCGAGAGACCAAGCACGCGCGATTCCTGCGCGATCTCTCCAAGGAAGGCGCCGTGCATGTCGTGCCGATCGCCGAGGTCAGCCGCACGATCCATCGCCTGCTCGGCGCGGGGCGGTGCTTGGCTCCACTTGATCAGACGGCGGTTGGCGAAGCGCTCGCCCGTTTGTTGTA
>JACQRD010000025.1 GCA_016206675.1 Candidatus Omnitrophota bacterium | reverse complement strand
TCTTTTGGGGCGGGTGAGCAGCTTCCAGGGATGCGCGCGCAGATCGTCGATCATCGCGGTCATCCGTAGGTAGAGGTCGTCCGAATACAACAGCTTGCCGAGGCTGCCCTGGCCCGCTTCCGCCTGGTACATCGCCACGTTGAGCCGCTGGGCCAGCGCCTTCCATTCGCGGGCGGCATTGCGGGCTTCCTGCAGCGCTTCGGTGAAGTACAGGCCGGCTTCCGGGTTGGCGACAAAGCGGTTGAGGCCTTCGAGCGCCTGCTTGAATTCCGTCAGCACTTCATTGGACCGTTCCATGATCCGCTCGGTGGAGACGGGAGGATTGCCCACCAGCTCGCCATCGGGCGGCAGGATGGCCCCGCCGCCGCCGCCGGGGCGGATTTCCAGATATTTCTCGCCCAGCAGCCCGAACGTGCTGATGGCCGCCTCGTCATCCGCGTGGACCTTGACCGTCGACGGCAGCCGCGCGAGGAGCTCCACCTTGGGTGCGCCGGTTTCCCTCGCATAGACGATCCGGACGGCCTGCACCTTGCCGACTTCCACGCCCGCGTACTGGACGGGCGAGCCGTCGGTGATCCCGTTGGCCGAGTCGAAGATCACCCGCAGCGTATAGCCGGGCTGGAAGGCGGTGGAGAGATCGCCGATCGCAAACAGGAAAAAGACGAAAAGCACCAGCCCCAGCACGACCCACGTGCCGACCTTCACTTCCATCGTCCAGCGCTGCTGCGCCATGCGTCCGGTTACTCCTGGCGGATGCCCAAGCCCCCCCGCGCCGACCAGCGGGTGAGCACGCGGCGGTCCGGCAACCCTTCCTGGATCGGCCCCTCCGCCTCGCCCTTGATGAACTGCTGCACGTAGGCGTTGTCGGAGGCGCGGATCTGCTCCGGGGTCCCGACGGCGATAATCTGCCCATTGTAAAGCATGGCGATACGATCCGCCACCTTGTAGGCGCTGCGCATGTCATGGGTGACCACCACGGACGTCACCTTCAGCCGGTCGCGCAGCGTGATGATGAGGTCGTTGATGACGTCCGACATGATGGGGTCGATCCCCGTCGTGGGCTCGTCGTACAGGATGATCTCCGGGCTGATCGCCAGGGCGCGGGCCAACCCCACCCGCTTGCGCATCCCGCCGGAAAGCTCCGAGGGGTAGAGGTCATCCGCCTCCTGCAGCCCCACGAGCTGGAGGCGCTCGTGCACCCGCTGGGCCATGGCGTCCTGCGCCATCGTGGTGTGCTCGCGCAGCGCGAAAGAGACGTTCTCAAACACCGTCATGGAGTCGAAGAGAGCCGCACTCTGGAAGAGCATCCCGCAGCGCAGCCGCAGCTGATCCAGCGCCCGGCCCGTGAGCCTGGGCACGTCCTGGCCGTCGATGAGGACCGTCCCCTCATCGGGCTTGATCAGGCCGATGATGTGCTTCAGCAGCACCGACTTGCCGCAGCCGGAGCGGCCAATCACCACCACGGTTTCGCCCTTGTTAATCGTGAGGTCGACTCCATCAAGAACCTTATGATCGTTAAAAGACTTGAAGATGTGTTGGATGCTGATCATCTCAACTTCGTAAATGCGTGAATGTGTCGATGCGTAAATGAGTTAGAACGTGCCCTACGCCAACGCATTCACGCAGTTACCCATTCACGCATTCACGCATTCACGGTCCTTAGCGCCAGATGAAGTAGAACATCGCCGTGCAGAGGCAGTCGGCCGCGATGATCAGAATGAAGGAGGTCACTACCGCCATCGTCGTCGCGCGCCCCACGCCCTCCGCCCCGCCTTCGGTGCGGAAGCCCTCGAAGCAGCTGACGATGCAGATGACCATGGCGAAGATGACCGACTTCAGCAATCCGGAGAACAAATCCTTGAATACCAGCGGCAGGGTGGTCATCTTCCAGTAGAGGCTCGGCAGGATCCCGAGCTTCATCGTGCCGACCAAAAACCCGCCCAGAATGCCGATCGCATCGGCCCACAGGGTCAGAATCGGCAGCGCGATGAGCAACGCGACGAAGCGCGGCACGACCAAATAGGAGACCGGATCGGCCGCCAGTGTCATGAGGGCGTCGATCTGCTCCGTCACTTTCATGGTGCCCAACTCGGCGGCGATGGAGGAGCCCACCCGCCCTGCCACGATCAGGGCGGTGATGACCGGGCCGATTTCGCGCACGACGGAGAGGGAGACGAGACTCGCAATATAGACTTCGGCGGCGAGCTTTTGCATCTGGTAGGCGCTCTGGAAGGCGAGCACCATGCCGATGAACAAGGAGGAAACGGCCACGATGAACCACGACCGCACTCCCACCTTCCACAACTCGTAGGCCAGTGCATCGACGCGCAACGGGCGGGTCAGCCAACCGCCGAGGGTTTGGACGAAGAGCAGTGCCAGGCTGCCGGCGTACCAGCAGAACTCCACCACCCAGGCGCCGGCGGCGGCGGTTGTTTGGAGAAACGAGCTGTTCAGGCGAGTAATCACGCCACACTCCGCACGACGAAGGGCGATCGCCTAACTGGCAGCTGCTGGGCTGGGAATTTCTTCAAATTCGATCGACTCCCCTTTGCGCACGGCCCGCACGGACGTCCCTGACTTGACCCGCCGCGCGATGACCGCCTCGGCCAGCGGATCTTCGAGGAAACGCTGGATGACCCGCTTCAGCGGCCGCGCGCCATAGATCTGATCGAAACCCTTCTCGACCAGCAGGGATTTCGTGCCGTCGTCCACTTCCACCGAGATGCCCTGCTCGCGCAGCCGCTCCTTGACCTGGCCGATTTCCAGGTCGACGATCTGGTGCAGGTTCTCCTGGGTGAGCGGATGGAACACTACCACCTCATCAATGCGGTTCATGAACTCCGGCTTGAAGGTCCGCTTCACTTCATCCATGAGCTGGCTCTTCATCTTCTCGAAGGTCACACCCGCGCTGGCCGGCGCGAAGCCGATGGAACCCTGCTTCTTCAGCAGCTCGGCCCCCAGGTTCGACGTCATGATGAGCACGGTGTTGCGGAAGTCGATCTTGCGGCCGAAGCTATCGGTCAGCCGCCCCTCCTCCAGCACTTGCAGCAGGATGTTGAAGACGTCCGGATGGGCCTTCTCGATCTCATCCAGCAGCACCACCGCGTACGGCCGGCGGCGGATGCGCTCGGTCAGCTGCCCGCCTTCTTCATAGCCGACGTAGCCGGGGGGGGCTCCCACCAGGCGCGAGACGTTGAACTTCTCCATGTACTCGGACATGTCGAGCTGGATGAGCGCTTCCTCATCCCCGAAGAGAAACTCCGCCAGCCCGCGCGCCAGCAACGATTTCCCCACACCGGTGGGGCCCAGGAAGATAAAGGAGCCGATCGGCCGCCGCGGATCCTTGATGCCGGCCCGGGAGCGGCGCACCGCGCGCGCAATCGCGGTAATGGCCTCCTCCTGGCCGACGATGCGGTTGTGCAGCGCCTCCTCCATCTTGAGCAGCCGCTCGGTTTCCTTTTCCTCAAGCCGCACGAGCGGCACGCCGGTCCACTTCGACACGACGTAGGCGATCTCCTCCGCCGTGATGACCGGCATGGCCTCGCCCTTGGTCTTCTTCCAATCCGTCTTGACCTTCTCGAGCTGCTCCTTGGCCTCCCGCTCCTGGTCGCGTAAGCTCGCGGCCAGCTCGAAGTCCTGGTGCTTAATGGCGGATTCCTTCTCCTTGCGGATCTGCTCGATCTTCTCCTCGAGATCCTTGATTTCGGGCGGCATCGTCAGCACGGAGATTCGCGCGCGCGAGCCCGACTCGTCGATCAGGTCGATGGCCTTATCCGGCAGGAAGCGCCCGGCGATATACCGGTCGGAGAGTTTCGCCGCCGCTTCGAGCGCCTCATCGAGGTATTTGACGCGGTGGTGCGCCTCGTACTTGTCGCGCAGCCCCTTAAGGATCTCAATGGTCTCATTGACGGACGGCGGCTCAACCATCACCGTCTGGAAGCGCCGCTCCAGCGCCGCATCCTTCTCGATGTACTTGCGGTACTCATCAAGGGTCGTGGCGCCGATGCACTGGATCTCCCCGCGAGAGAGCGCGGGCTTGAGGATGTTCGAGGCGTCAATCGCCCCCTCCGCCGAGCCCGCGCCCACCAGCGTGTGGATCTCGTCGATGAAGAGCATCACGTTCTCGGTGCGGCGGATCTCATCCATCACCGCCTTGATGCGCTCCTCGAACTGGCCGCGGTACTTGGTGCCGGCCACCATTAGCGCTAAGTCGAGGATGACCACCCGCTTATCGCGCAGGATTTCCGGCACGTCACCCTTGATTACCTTTTGGGCCAGGCCCTCGACGATGGCCGTCTTGCCCACCCCCGCCTCTCCGAGCAGCACCGGATTGTTCTTGGTGCGGCGCGCCAGAATCTGGATGACCCGCTCGATCTCTTCCTTGCGGCCGATGACCGGGTCGAGCTTGCCCTCGCGGGCCAGCTGCGTGAGGTCGCGGCCGAAGGCGTCCAGCGCCGGCGTCTTGGTGCGGGAGCCGGAGCCGACCTGGGGCGCGGGGCTTGAGGAGCCCAACAAGGTGATGACTTCGTTGCGCACGCGGTTCAGGTCCAGCCCCAGGTTCATCAGCACCTGCGAGGCCACCCCCTCGCCTTCGCGGATGAGGCCCAGCAGCAGATGCTCGGTGCCGATGTAGTTGTGGCCGAGGCTGCGGGCTTCCTCCATCGCCAGCTCGATCACCTTCTTGGCTTTCGGCGTGAAGGGGATGTCGCCGGAGACCATCGTCGTCGGGCCGCTTTGCACGAGCTTCTCGACCTCCAGGCGGATCTTTTCCGGCGAGAGGCCCAGCTTCTGCAGCACCGCCGCCGCCACACCTTCCCCCTCGCGGATCAAGCCCAGCAGGATGTGCTCGGTACCGATGTAGTCGTGGTTGAACCGCTTGGCCTCTTCCTTGGCCAGCAAAATCACCTTACGGGCTCGCTCGGTAAATTTATTAAACATCACATGCTCCTTGGGGTTCAGGGTTGAGGGCTCAGGGCTCGGGGCAAGTACCCACAGCCCAGAACCCAGAACCCACAGCCTCGCTAGGTTTGTTTCTCATGGTGATTGCCCAAGCGCGTGCGCAGCAGCTGCGCTCGTTTAGCGTCCCGCTCCCGCGCCGTGAGGGTCTTGCCCTCCAGCTTCTGCAGGTGGGCGGGCTGCGAGAAAATGAACAGCTCGTTCAGCGTTGACCGGTTCAGGCCATTCATCAATTTCAAATCCATCCCCAAGCGCACCGCCGAGAGCAGATCCAGCGCCTCGTTCGAACTCATGGTCTGCGCATGGCGCAGAATGCCGAACGCCCGCCAAATGCGGTCTTCGAGCTGGATGCGGTTGTTCGTCACCAGCGCCTCCCGGGCCGTCTGCTCCTGGTGGATCACTTCTTTGAGGATGCGCTCGATGTTTTCGATCAGCTCCTCCTCCGAGCGGCCGAGCGACACCTGATTGGAAATCTGGAAGAAGTTGCCCGACGCTTCGGTGCCCTCGCCGTAGAGGCCGCGGGCGGTCAGGCCGAGCTTCGTGATGGTATGCAGCACCTTATTGATCTGCTTGGTCAGCACCAGCGCCGGCAGGTGGAGCATCACCGAGGCCCGCATGCCGGTGCCGGTGTTCGTCGGGCAGCAGGTCAGATACCCCCAGTCGCTGGAATACGCGTAGGGGATCGCCTCCGAGAGCTCGTCATCCAGCGTGTCGCTCACGGTCCAGGCATCGGCCAAATTCAGCCCCGACTGCATCACTTGGATGCGCAGGTGGTCCTCCTCGTTGATCATGATGCTGATCACCTCGCCCTGCCCGATGGCGACGGCCTTATGGTCCGGATGGATGACGTGCTCCCGGCTGACCAGATGCCGCTCGACCAGAAACTGCCGGTCCACCTCGCTCAGCTCCCCCATCTCAAAAATCAGCGGCTTCTTCAGCGTGGGGCTGTGGGCGATGCCCTCCTTCACGAGCTTGAGCACGTCCGCCTGTGACTGCTTGGTCGCGCGCGTGGCAAACGGCAGCTTCTCGAGGTTGCGGGCCAGGCGGATGCGGCTGGACATCACGATGTCCGACACCGGGCCGGCCCCCCGCAGCCACTCGCTGGTTTGTTTCAGCAACTCGTCAAGGTCTTTGGTCATGAGTGCTCGCGCTGCTCGGCGCGGCGGATCTGATCCCGCAGCCGGGCGGCCTCCTCAAACTCCTCGTCTTCGATGGCCCGCTCGAGCTTCTTCTTCAGCTCGGCCAGCTCGGTCTTCGACTTGGCCGGCTTGACCAGGCGCGCCGGCGTCTTGCCGAGGTGAATCGGCGAGCCGTGGATCCGTTTCAGCAGGCTGCCGAGGCTGCGTTTGAAGGTCGGGTAGCACTCGGAGCAGCCCAGCCGCCCGACCTTGCGGAAGTCCTCGTAGGACATGCCGCAGGTCGGGCAGGCCTTGACCGTGACCTCTTCCGGCTCCTGCACCTTGCTCGTGTCCGCCAATCCGGAGAGCAGGTCGGAGAGGCCGAAATGGCTCTCCACCTGCGTCCCTTTCTGGTTGGCGCAGGATTCGCACAAGTGCAGCTCGGTCATCTGCTCGTTGACGATCTCGGTCAGATGGACCGTGGCCTGAGATTGTTTGCATAGCTCGCATACCATCGTAAGTCACACTCCGGTTACGTCAAGCGTTCATCGGTTACGTGGCCCGTTTCGGCCATCGGTGACGTTGTTCGTTCATGGCACGACACGAACGACGTCACCGAACAACGACACGGGCAACGTCACCGATTGACGAACTACGTCACCATCGACTAGCTACCTACACACTAGTCTAGCAGGTCTGTCAATCGTGTGCCAAGCGCCGGCGACGAGTCCTGCCGCGGGGCGCCCCTCCGGGGCCCCTCCCTTCGGGCCTCCCCGTTCGGGGCATCCCCGCGTCACCCGTCGCCTCGCTAGTAGCGCACGCCGGCGGTCTTGGTCACCTGGCGGAAGGCCTGCTGCAGCCGCTTCGTAGCCGGGCCGGGCGAGCCTTCGCCGATCACGCGGCCGTCGATCTTGACCACCGGCACGATCTCGGCCGCCGTGCCGGTTAAGAACACCTCATCCGCGTTGAACAGATCATGGCGCGTGAGCAGCTCCTCCTTCACGTGAAGACGCTGGGCGGAGGCCAGCTCCATGACCGTTTGCCGGGTAATCCCCCGCAGCACGCCGATGTAGGGCGGCGGGGTCAGCAGGTGCTTGCCCTTTCCGCCAGAGGCGGATCCGCCTTTGGCGGACACGATGAAAATGTTCTCGCCGGTGCACTCCGTCACGTAGCCGGAGTGCGACAGCATGATCGCCTCTTCGTAGCCGGCGGTGATGGCCTCGATCTTCGCCAGGATGTTGTTGAGATAATTGAGCGACTTGATCTGCGGATTGAGCGCCTCGGGCACGTTGCGCTGCGTGGCCACCGTGATCAGCTCGAGGCCCTGCTCGTAGAGCTTCTTCGGGTACAGCTCGATCTTATCGGCGATCACGAAGACCGACGGCCTCGCACACTTGCGCGGATCGAGCCCCAAATCTCCCTCGCCGCGCGTCACCACGAGCCGGATGTAGGCGTCGTGCAGCTTGTTGACGCGCAGCGACTGCTTCACGACGTCGATGAGCTCGGTCTTGCTCATCGGGATCTTGAGCATGATGGTGTGGGCTGATTCGAAGAGCCGGTCGATGTGCTCCCTGAGCTTGAAGATGAGCCCGTCGTAGGAGCGGATGCCCTCGAAGACGCCGTCGCCGTAGAGCAGGCCGTGGTCGAACACCGACACCACCGCCTTCGATTCATCCACGAATTTGCCGTTGAGATACACCTTCATGAGATTCCCCTTTCGCTCACCCGCTCACCTTGCGACCGTCCTGCAGCGTGATCACGTACTTGGCCTTACCCGCCAGGCGCTCATCGTGCGTGACGAGTACCAGCCCCGTGCCGTGCCGTGTGGGCAGCGCCGTCAGCAGCTCGATGATGCCCTCGCCGGTCTTCGAGTCCAGGTTGCCCGTGGGCTCATCGGCGAAGAGTACCGCCGGCTCGTTGACCAGCGCACGGGCGATCGCCACCCGCTGCTGCTCCCCGCCCGACAGCTCCCGCGGCCGATGCCGTTGCCGCGCCTTCAGACCCACCTGCGACAGGCACGCGGCGGCGCGCTCCTTGACTTGCCGGCGCGCCTGGCCGCCGATCAAGCCGGGGAGCATGACATTTTCCACCGCAGAGAGCTCCGGCATCAAGTGATAAAACTGGAAGACGATGCCCACCTTCCGGTTGCGAAACCGAGCGCGCTTGGCATCGCTCAATCGCGACACCGACGCCCCCTCCCACCGCACATCGCCTTTGGTCGGCGTGTCGAGCCCGGCGAGCAAGTGCAGCAGCGTGGACTTCCCCGCCCCCGACGGGCCGGTGATGGCGACGAAATCGCCCGGCTTGATCACCAGCGAGACGTCCTTGAGCACCTGCAGCGTCACCGCGCCCATGCGATACTCCTTCGATACCTTCACAGCTTCAATCATGTTCTGTTCAATTGTTCAATAGTTCATTGGTTCAATCGTTCCGCCCTCTTTGGAACTATTGAGCCATTGAACCAATGAACGCCTTATCGCTACTCATACCGCAACGCTTCAACAGGCGCCAGGCGCGCCGCACGGGCTGCCGCGTAGGTGCCGGCCAGCGCCGTCAGGATGAAGGCTGCCGTCACGACGGCGACGACATCCCCGGTCTCAATGCGCGCCGGGATGTGGTCCAGGTAGTAGATCGACGGCGGAAACAGCGACCAGCCGAAGACGCGCTCCAGCCACTGCGACACGGCATTGAGGTTGCGCGCCAGCGCTAAGCCCACCGCCAGCCCGAGGCCGGTGCCGATCATGCCGATGACCAGGCCCTGGGAAAAAAACAGCATCGCCACCGAGCCTCGCGTGGCGCCCAGTGCTCTGAGCGTGCCGATGTCCTTGGTCTTTTCCATCACGATCATGATGAGCATCGACATGATGTTTAGCGCCGCCACCAGGATGATCAGCGTCAGGATGATGAACATCACCGTCTTCTCCACGCGCAGCGCGCCGAAGAGCGCGGGGTTGAGCTCCTGCCAGGTGATGACCCGGTAGCGGCCGCCGAGCTGCCGCTCGATCATGGGGGCCAGCTGCGGGGCCAGCTCCAGCCGGTCGAGCTTGACCCCGATGCCGGTGACCGTCTGGTTCAAGTGGTAGAGCTGCTGCGCGCGCGAAATCGTCACCGCCACGAGTGTCGCGTCATACTCATACATGCCGCTGCGGAAGATGCCGCTGATTTCCAGCTCATAGGTCTTGCCGTCCGCCGGGCTGATGAGCTTCAGCAGATCGCCGGGGCCTGCGCGCAGCGTCGCCGCCAGCTCGCTGCCGACGGCCACCTGGTCGTCGCTTTTCGGCAGCGTCCCGAAGACCATGTAGTCGGAGAGACGATTCACACGCGCCTCGCGCTCCACGTCGATGCCCCGCACCAGCACGCCGAAGGCTCGATCCGGCAGCCGCACGATGGCCTGGCCGGTCACGAAGGGGCTGACCCCGACGATGTGCTCCAGGGCGCTCAACTGCCGCATCAGCTCGTCGCGGTCGGTGACCCCGCTGGGCGTATCGATGATGAGCTGGGAGTTGGTGTTGATCAGCTTCTCCGTGATGTCATGGTCGAAGCCGCTCATCACCGCCAGCACCACCAGCAGCGCGGCGACGCCGAGTGTCACCCCGCCGATCGACAGCGCCGCAATCGCCGAAATGAACCGCTCGCGCCGTTTGGTGAACAGGTATCGTATGCCTAGCCAAAGCTCATATCGCATCGTTGGAAGCTAGAAGCTGGAAGTTAGAAGCTGGACCGGCCCTACGGCCTTTTCCAGCCTCCAACTTCTAGCTTCCAGCATCAGGTCGCAGCAGGGGAAACAGAATCACGTCCTTGATCGAGGCCTGGTTCAGCAGCAACATCGCCAGGCGATCCACGCCGACGCCGAGGCCGCCGGCCGGCGGCATGCCGTACTCGAGCGCCTCGATAAAGTCTTCATCAATTCTTCGCTCAAGGTTCAAGGCTGAAGGCTGAAGGCTGGCCTGTTTCTTGCTTTCCCCTTGAGCCTTGAGCCTTGAGCCTTGAGCACCTTCTAGTTGCGCCTCAAACCGTCGTCGCTGCTCGATGGGGTCATTCAGCTCCGAATAGGCATTGGCCACTTCCATCCCGCCAATGAACAGCTCGAACCGGTCCGCGATGATCGCCTGGTCTGGCTGGCTCTTGGCCAGCGGGGAGAGTTCTGTCCAGTAGTCAGTGACAAACAGCGGCTTGGCGCGCGCCTTCGGCTCGAAGAGCTGCTCGACCAACCGCACGAGTTGGGAGCGGGTTAACCCCTTCACCTTCATCCCCTTCGACTCCAGCACGCGCTGGATCTGGGCCTGCGACGAGGTGGGGGTCAGCCCCATCGCTTCCATTGTTTCGGCAAAGGAGGCCCGATCCCAGGGAGGGCTGAGGTCGACCGGCTTGCCTTGATAGTCGAAGGTCACTGAACCGATGACCGCCTTCGCCGCGGCGCAGATGAGCTCCTCCACCAGGCGCATCATGGTTTCTATATTGCCGTAGGCCTGATAGGCTTCCAGCATCGTAAACTCCGGATTGTGCCGGGTGGAGAGCCCCTCGTTGCGGAAGGACCGGTTGATCTCATACACCCGGTCCAGCCCGCCGACGAGCAGCCGCTTCAGGTACAGTTCAGGGGCCAGCCGCAGATACAGGTCGATATCCAGGGCGTTGTGGTGCGTCTTGAACGGCTCGCCGGCCGCCCCGCCAGGAATGTCGTGCATCATCGGGGTTTCCACTTCGATGAATCTCTGGCGCTCCAGCGTGGCGCGCAAGCTCTTTACCAGCTCGCTGCGCTTGAGAAAGATCTGCCGCACCGGCTCATTGGCGATCAAATCCAGATACCGCTTGCGGTAGCGGATCTCGACATCCTTCAGCCCATGCCATTTTTCCGGCAGGGGCCGCAGCGCTTTGGCCAACATCTGGAAGCGCTCCACCTGGATGGTGATCTCTCCTGTCTTGGTCTTAAACAGGGTGCCGGCGACCCCCAGGATGTCGCCCAGATCGCACTCGCCGAAGCGCTGAAAGCCGTCCTGCCCCACATGTTCCTGCTTGACGCACACTTGGATTTTGCCGGTGGCATCGCGCAGGTCGGCGAAATAGAGCTTGCCCATGCTGCGGCGGGCGCAGAGCCGCCCGGCCGTGGAGACGCTCTTCCCTTCAGCGTAGCCCTCCACCAGCGCCTTGATGGAGCAGTCCTTCTCAAACCGTGTCTGGCCGAAGGGGTCAAGGCCCTGCTGTTGGAGGGCGGCGAGTTTCTCCCGGCGATTCTTGGTCTGGTCGTTACCTTCCACGGACGCTTCTCCTTGAACGCGAAACAGTTATTATAGCAGGAAGCATCACGCTCATGGCGGCCAGCAGGCAGCCCCAGGCGAACCAGTCGCCGAAATCGCGGTAGGGCCCCGGCACGTTCGCCAGAGGCACATCGCACGCCGCCGTGGCCTCCACAAACAGCTCACGGGAGCCTTCCCTGACGGCTGCGATCGGCCGTCCAAGGGCATCAATGCAGCCAGACCAGCCGGTGTTGGCAGCACGGATCACCGGCACGCGCAGCTCAACGGCCCGAAAGATGGAGGCTTGGGTGTGCTGGTAGGCGGCCGCCGTCGGCCCGAACCAGGCGTCGTTGGTGATGACGAGAAGCGTCCGGGCGCCGCGCCGGACAAACTCCCGCGCCAACTCAGGAAAGACATCCTCGAAGCAGATGAGTACGCTGAAGTGAAAAGTGTGCGTTGGACTCGAGACTCGAGACTCGAGACTTGGGTCGCGGGTCGCGGGTCGCGGGTCGCGGGTCTCAAAGACGGTGTACTCTTTCCCTGGCACAAAGTCGCCGGTCGGGGGCAGCAGCTTGCGCAGCCAGGGCAGCCACCGGTCGCCGGGAATGAACTCGCCGTACGGCACCAGGTGCAGCTTGTCATACTGCTGCAGGATCGCCCCGTCGGCCCCCAGCAGGACGGCGCGGTTGACGAACCGGAAGCCCTCCGCCGTCCATGTCGGCACCGGGCTGCCCACCAGCAGCGGACGCTTCACCTCGCGCGCCAACGACAAGATGCGCTGCGTCAGGTCCTCCTCAATGTCGAAATAGCCCGGCACCGATGTCTCGGGCCAGACGATCAGATCGGGCTGGGCGGCCGCCGCCTTTCGCGTGAGCGCCTCGTAACGCTGGAGGATCGTCTCGGCGAATGCCTCATCCCACTTCTTCTCCTGGGGAATGTTGCCCTGCACCACCGCCACGCGCGCGCTGTGCGATTTCTTCGTGACCCGCTGCATTCGCCACGTCCCGTAGCCAAGCGCTGCCAGCAATCCAGCGACAGGTATGGCGAGCATCGAAAACACTTGCGGGTGGCGGGTGACGCGGAGACGTTCCCGAGAGGGAGGCCCGGACACGCCATTGCTTCGTGGCGGGGAGAGGGAGGGTTCCCCGAGGGAACGTTCCGCGGCAGGACCCGCCACTAGCACCTGAATTGCCTCGGCCAAACCCACATTGACGAGGACGATGAGAAACGAGATGCCCCAGGCGCCGGTGATGTCGGCCAACTGAATGACGGGCAACCACGGGGTTTGCGAATAGGCGAGCAGGTTCCAGCCCAAACCCGAGAGCAGATGGCTGCGCGCGAATTCCAGCGCGACCCATGCGGAAGGAACTAAGAGCAGACTCGAGACTCGTGACTCGTGACTCGGGTCGCGAGTCCCGAGTCGCGAGTCCAGCACGGCATCCTGAACGCCATGCACGAACCAGCCAAACACGCCGAAGTACACGGCGAGATACGCGCACAGGACGATCCAACCGAACACGGTCACATAGCACAGCCACCAGATGGAGCCGAGAAAGAACAGGAAGCCGATCAGCCACGACCACCGGAAGGCCACGCGGGGCGACGGCACGCGGCGCAGCAGCACCAGCCACGGCACCAGCGCCACCCACACCGCCCACGGCTGGTTGAAGTTTGGGAAGGCAAAGAGGAGGAGGCCGGCGCTACCAAGCGCCAAGAGGAACCGTCGAAATCTCAAAACGGGAAGCTGTGAACTCAAGGGGGGTTTGGCTGGCTACTTGCCATGGCATTTCTTGTATTTCAATCCGCTGCCGCAGGGGCACGGATCGTTGCGGCCCACTTTCGGACCTTCATGCTTGACCGTCATCGGCTGGCGCTGCGTGGTTGGGGGTTGGGGGTTGGGGGTTGGGGGCAAATACCCCGAACCCTGAACCCCCACCCCTGAACCCTCTTGCGATACTTCTGGCGTTGGCAACGGCGTCGGAGCAAACCGCTGTGCTAGCTCGCTGGAGACTTCGGGATGGACTTCCTGCTGCGGCGTGCGCGCGAAGACGCTCACCGGCTGCGCTTCGGCGGCGGGCTGCACGAGCAGCAGCCTCGTCAAGGTGTCCACCTTGATCGCGTCCGTCATCTCCTGAAACATTTGATACGCCTCGCGCTGGTACTCGACGATGGGATCGCGCTGGCCGTAGGCGCGCAAGTGGATCCCTTCCCGCAGCGCATCCATCATGTAGAGGTGGTCTTTCCACTTCGCGTCTATGATGAAGAGCATCACCGTGCGCTCCAGGTGCCCCATCAGCTCCGGACCGATCGCCTGCCGCTTGGCCTCATACGCCTTCTCAAACGATTCCACCAGCGCGTGGTAGACCGCTTCGCGCTCGCCGGTGAGGCTGCGCTCTTCCACCGTGACGGCGAATTGCCGGTAGGCCGCCTCGCACAACCCCTTCAGATCCCACGCATCGGGCCGCAACTCTTTTGCGGCAAACGCGCCCAAGAGATTCTCGGCCACTTCGGCGATGATGTCGCCCACCATGCCTCCAAGATCGATCCCATCCAGGATCCGCCGCCGCTGCTCGTAGATCACTTCGCGCTGGCGGTTCATCGTGTTGTCGTATTCGAGCAGCTGCTTGCGGATGTCGAAGTTGTGCGCCTCGACCCGCTTCTGCGAGGTTTCAATGGCTTTGGTCACCATCCCGTGCTCGATGGGCAGTCCTTCCTCCCACTGGAACCACTTGAACTCCATCAGCTTGGCGATGCGATCTGAGCCGAAGATCCGCATCAGATCATCGGCCAGCGAGAGGTAACACCGCGAGGAGCCCGGATCGCCCTGGCGGCCCGAGCGGCCCCGCAATTGATTGTCAATGCGGCGGGCCTCGTGGCGCTCGGTGCCCAGCACGTGCAGTCCACCGACGCTCACGACCTCGTCGTGCTCCTGGTCGCATTGCGCCTTGAAGCGCCGGTGGATGGCCTGCTTCTCCTCGTCGGGCAGCGGCGCCTCGCGCTTGGCCTCTTCGTCCCGAATGACGTCTTCGGCCAGCGCCTGCGGGTTGCCGCCCAGCAGGATGTCGGTGCCGCGCCCAGCCATGTTGGTGGCGATGGTCAAGGCCCCCTTGCGCCCGGCCTGCGCGATGATACGCGCTTCCTGCTCGTGGTATCTCGCATTGAGGACGTTGTGCGGCAGGCCCTGCTTAATGAGGGCGATGGCACGCGCCAGGCGCGCCATCTCTTCCAGCCGGAACACCAGAATGGACTTCGGATGGTCCCGCTTGATCTCTTCGCACACCGGCTGCGCCTGCTCTGCGGTCAGCGTCGCCGGCCGCACGCACAGCGCCTCGATGCGCGCGCGCAGCGCCTCGCCCACGGCCTCCTTCTTCAGCTCGTTCAGCGCCCACTGCGCGATCGTGCCCAGCCGCTGCTGCAGGGGGGCGGGGGCCCGCAGCATGGCCGAGAGCCGCTCCGATTTCTCAATGGAGATCGTGCCGATCAGCACCGGCTGGCCCGCGTGGTAGAGATCGACGATCTCCAGCACCACGGCGATGAACTTCTCCTCCTCCGTCTTGTAGACCACGTCCGGGAAGTTGTTGCGAATCAGCGGGCGGTTGGTGGGAATGCTGATAACGCCCAAATGGTAGATCTGGTGGAACTCCTGCGCCTCCGTGGAGGCGGTGCCGGTCATGCC
>JACQRD010000024.1 GCA_016206675.1 Candidatus Omnitrophota bacterium | reverse complement strand
CTTCGCCTCCTGCGCGCGGCGCAGCTCGTCAGTCGCCTGCTGGCGCTCGCGCTGCAGCGCCTCATGATCCTGGGTCAGCTGGGCCAGGGCGCGCTGATCCTCCGTCATGGCCTGCTGCAGGCGGGCGAGCTCGTCGTCTTTGAGCGCTTGCTGGCTTTGGGAATCCGTCAGGCGGCTCTGGGCGTCTTCGAGCTGCTGTTGAGCGGCGCTGAGTTGGTCATCGAGCTTAACCCGCGCGCTGCGAGTATCGCGCCATGGCTCAACGGCCGTCGTCGGTGCGACACCATCAGACGGCGGCAGCGTGCGTGAGAGCTGGGCGTACGCCTGTTCTTCCCGCACCCTGACGAGCCATTCGGCCGCCTCTTCACTGGTGGGCTGCAGCTGCAGGGCGGTTTCAAAGGCGCGCGCGGCCTGCTCCAGCTCATGGCGCTGATACAGCGCCTGGCCCTGCTGAAAGTACTCCTCGAAACCACCCTGGGCCTCGGAGGAGGCGGCCATGGCGCCGGAGGCAAGCGCCAGCAACAAGGCGGCACTACAGACTGGGGGAGCAGAACGGGCGGCGAACAATCGGAGACTCATCCCTGAGAGACGTGCCTTGATGATAGCACGAAACACGGGGGATGGGATGAAAACTCTTGCGGGAGATTATTCAAGACGCTCCTCAACCTCCCATGCGCGCCAGGAGGCGATGTACTGCTTGACCCATCCCGAATCCTTGGCATGCGGATTGAGGGTGAGATAGCGCTTGAAATGCGCCATCGCCTTCTCCCGATCGGGCAGATGCTCGGCGTAGATGATGCCCAAGTTGTAATAGGCATCGCCGTCATCCGGCCGCAGCTCCACCACCTTGCGGAACTCGCTCAGCGCCCGGGGATAATCCTTCCGCTGGCTGAACAGCACGCCCAGGTTGTAGTGCATGTCCGCGTTTTCCTTCAGCAGCCGCTGATGCTCCCGCGCGATGCGGTCGACGTCCTTCGGGATCGTCCGGATCTGGTTGCGCAGCGTCGAGTTGTCCGCCACGGACGCCGTGTAGTCCCCCTGCAGCTTTTTCAACTGCTGATGCAGTGACACCTCGCGCTTTTGCGACTCCGCCAGCTCGCGCTGGGCCGCCCGCAAGACGCGGTTGAGCTCCGCGTTTTCCTGGCGCTGCGCGTTGACTTCGCTGGTCAGCTGGGTTTCCTTGGACCGTCGCTTCGCACCGTCAAGCTGCCTCGCCAGCGCCGCCCGCTCCTGGGCTAGCTGCTCCAGGGCCTGCTGCACCTCATGCCGCCGCGCGTCGGTTTCGGCGAGCTGCTCCCGCAGCCGCCGCTCCTCCTCGGACGACTTCTTGAGCAGCTGCTGCAGCAAATCGCGTTCGGCGCGCACCTGCTCGTAGTCGCCCGTCTGCGATTGGTGTGACTTCAGTTGGGCGAGGAGATTGTCCCGATCCACGGTGAGCTGCTTGTGCGCTTCATCCAGCTGCAGGTACTGCTGCTGCACCTCTTTGACGCGCTGCTCGAGGGCGGTGGCGTACGACTCCACTTCCTTGGTGCGCGCCGTGGCTTCGTCGATCTGTTTCTTTTCCCGGCCGAACAGCGCGTAAGCCGCCCCCGGATGGAGAATAATACCCCCCATGAGAACTACCACTAGGGCGGCCGGGGCGTGTGGCGTGGGGCGTGGGGCGTGGGAGGCTCTTCCCCTGCCCCCTGCCCCTTGCCCCTTGCCCCAATTCATCTCACTCATCATCTCGCAATTGTCCCAGTTGAGGAAGTGCCGGGGGCGCCGTGGGGGCATCCAGCAGCGGCGCGTACTCGCGATACGACTTGATGCCCCCGCCGAAGGCGTCTTCGTCGCCCGTAATCAGCTTGTCGCCCCCCACGATGTGCGGCGTGATGAACACCACCAGCTCCGCTTTTTCGTTGTCCTGGTCCTTGAGATTAAACAAGGCCGGACCGATGATCGGAATCTTGCCCAGGCCCGGCAGCTGTTTGTCGCTGACGATCTCCTCCCTCTTCTGCAGTCCGCCAATGATCACGGTGGAGCCGTCCTTCACGACCACGTTCGTTTCCGCGGTGGACGTATCCACGATCGGGATCTTGTTGTTGCTGGGGGTCGTCAGCGTCCGAACCACACTGCTGACTTCCGGCTTGAGCTTCATCGTGACATAGCCGTCCGCGCCGATGCGCGGCGTGACGACGAACTGGATGCCCACGTCGATGAACTGCACCTCCTCCGCGGTGGTGGAGGTGGTCTGCCCCGTCGTGGTCGTCGTCGTGACAAAGGCCTCGCGCGTGCCGACGTGGATGCGGGCCTCCTGATTTTCCGTCACGAGCAATCGGGGGTTGGACATCACTTTGGTGTGGCCGATCGTCGCCAGGTAACGGAACAGCTCATAGCCGTCGCGGGCCACCGTGCCGAAGGTCAGATCGCCCAGCCCTCTAATGTCATCGACGCCCAGCTCCTTCTCCGCCTTGATGGTCGGCAGGTGGAGCTTCGTCACGCCAGGCACTTCGGAGGGTGCGGTCCCGGTAGTGGTATTGCGGAAGCTGTTCGTCGTATCGATGCCGTGGAACTTCAAGTTGGTGAAGACGCTGTCCCAGTTGATCCCGGAATCCTTGTCGTTCGTCAGCGTCACCTTGACGATCTTGGCGTCGATGAGTACTTCCCGCGTCTTGCGGTCGAGGGCGGCGACGATCTTCTCGACGTCCTTCATCCGGTCCGGCAGCGCCTTCACCACCACCTGGTTGGTGCGCTCATCCGCCTTGACGGAACCGAGCTTCTTCGTCTCCAGCTCATCCTTCAGCCGTTCTTCGACGTCCTTGGACTTCGCGTAATGCAAATCGAAAATGCGGATCGTGTTCTGCTGCTCGAGATTGAGCAGGGCCTCCTCCATCCGGCGGATGTTCTCCGGCACGTCCATCACGAGCACGGAGCCGGAATCCTCGTCCACCAGCAGCCGGCCGATCTCGCTCTTGAGCGCGTCCATGGTGTTGAAGGCCTGCTCCGGGATGGCGTACTTCAGCCGGAAGGAGCGCACTTCGCGCAAATCCGAGAAGCGGCGGCCGTAGAGGGCACGGTACTCCGGCTCCGTCATGATGTTGTAGATGTTGCCCTGCGTATCAAAAGCCAGCTCGTTGCTGCGCAGGACCAGATCGAAGACGTCCCGCAGCGGCACATCCGTCAGGAAGAGGTTGACCCGCCCGGAGACGTTCTTGCTGATGGACATGTTGAGCCCGCCCTTGGCGGCCAGGTACTTCAACGCGTCCGTGGCTTCGGTGTTGCGCAGATCGAGCGAGACGCGCTCATCCATGCCGAGCGATGGCACCACCTCGCTGGGGCGCGACGGTTCGGTCACCGCGTCGGGATCCCCGACGCTGGCCTGCTCCGCCGACGGCTCAGTGTCAACTGGCTCATCAACTGCCCAGGCCTTGTGGCTGCACACCATCATGCTCAAACACGCCATGACCAACCAGCCTGCCACCCGCGATGGCTGAAGGCTGAAGGCTGAAGGCTGAAGGCGAGGGCCGTGGCCTTGAGCCTTGAGCCTAGAGCCTTGAGCGGTGTTATTGGAGAAGCTCTTCTTCACCTTCATACTCCACAATGACGCCGCGAGAGCTGATTTCCTTGACGAAGGCGCCGTTAACGACGTCGCCGACCTTCACGAAGTAAGTGCGCCCCTGCGCCTTGTCTTCGATCAGCGCCTCGGGCGTGGCTCCGCGGTCGATCCCCACGACGACCAAGGAGCCGACCAGCTCCTTGAGCCGCTCCCTGGCTCGCTGCACCGGAGCCGCGGCGGTGCCGCCGGAGTTGCCCGTGAACGGATTGCGCTGAAGCACCGACGACAGATAGTCGGCCATGGGTTTCATCAACGTGTCAGGTGACGGCGGCTTGACGGCTTCCCTTCCGGGACGCCGGCCGGTGTCGAAGGCCACTTGCGGCCTGCGCGCCGGTACGAGAGCCACCGTGACGGCGATGTAGATGCCCAACCCGGCCAGCGCCACCCAGACGAAGCGGCCGGCCAGGCGCAATTGGCGCAAGACCGTATCGCCGCCCCGCGGGCGGGCGCGAAACAGCGCGTGCCAGCGCATCCGAGCATGGCTGCTCGCCGCGCTCCATTCTTGGAGCAGGCGGTTGCGCCAGGAGGGGCCGCTGGAGGATCCGCCTGAGGCCGGCGGCGCGTCAGGCTTCGGGGGCTGCGCGCCTTCAATCAGGCGAAGCAGCTGCTCCTCCGCCGTATCCTTGCGGGGCAGGTCCGCCATCACGCTGCGCATACGTGCTTCTGCAATGGGTGGGAGGGCTCCCAGCCCGCCTCGCGATCGGCTTGCACGAGCGCGTCGACCAGCGTGCGGTCCACGACGCGCCCGCGGCGCATGACCAGCTCCCGCAGCGCGCGGTGGCAGAGCATGGCCATGCGGCGCGGATACCCCTCGCCGAACTCATGGATCGTCCCCACCGCCTCATCGAGAAACAGCGGCGCCGGCGAGCGGTAGCCGGCCTCCCGCAGACGGAAGCGGATCATCTCATGCGTCTCGCCCACATCCAGCGGCTTCAACTGGCACTTCAAGCTGATCCGGTCCGCCAGATTGGGCATGCCGCGCATCACCGGCAGCAGCTCCAGCTGGCCCAACAGCACCAGCTGCAGCAGCTTGGCGTCGTTCGTTTCATAGTTCAGCAGGATGCGAAGGGCTTCCAGGGAGAGCGCATTGAGCTTGTGCGCCTCGTCGATGAGCAGCACCACCGTCTGGCCGTCGGCGATGCTCTTATGGAAGAGGTACTGCTCTAGCAGCTCGCGGTAATCGATCAGCGTGGGCGAGGCCGCCGCCACGCCGATGCCCAGGGTGCGGATCAGCGAGCTGAAGAAGAGATCCTCGGAGGGGTACGTGGGATCCAGCACGATGTGGAAGAGAAACCCCTCTCGCTCCTTGAGCATCTGGATGAGCTTGCGGGCGAGGGTGGTCTTGCCGGTGCCGACATCGCCCAGCACCACGCTCAGGCCCCGCTTGAGGCGGAACTCAATGAGCAGGTTGGCGAGGATGGCGCGGTGCGGCTCGGATTGGTAGAAGAAGGCGGGGTCGGGGCTGGTCGAGAACGGCTCCCGGTTAAGTCCTAAGAGACGGTAATAACTCATACGGCTCCGTTGTGCAACCGGGGCCTCCGTCTCCCACAGGCCAAAGTCCCCGTGCCAATCAGTGCGTCACGGCCGCCCGGGCGCGGCCACGTGCATTGGATTGTCACTACGTGCAACTTGCGATAGTTGTAGCAAATGCGCCTCACCTTGTCAATGGCCATAGCGATCGTCATCCGCGCCAATAGCAGTCAGCAGACAGCAAACAGCACACAGTACAAGACGCCTTTACTGTCTGCTGTTTGCGGTGTGCTGTCTGCTATCCAGCAGTACTTCTCACAACGAGGCCGAGGCCAAGCACAATCAGCGCAACCGCCAGCGCCGCCATGAGGCGCCGATAGAATTGATCGGTGCAGTAGGTACGGCCCCGCTCGACTGAGGCGGCCACCACGCCGTGCCAGAGCAGATCGGCCAGCGCATGCCCGGCCAGCACCATGGCGATGCCGGCGGCTCCCCGCAGCGCACCCTGCAGCAGCACCGCAGCGCCAATGGTCGCCCACCACAACAGAAATCCCGGGCTGATCACGCTGAAGAAGACGCCGCCGGCCAGATGGCCAGCGCCGAAGTCCACATGAGCCTGCTCGGACAGCGAGAGATGCGGCAGCCGACGCAGCAGCAGCCATCCCATCGCTGCCAGGCTCACGCCGCCGACCCACGCGACCGCCGTCCGGAAGGCCACCAGGTCCAGCCACGTCCGCAGCCCCACGAGGATCAGTGCCGCTAATAGCGCTTCAAGCAGCAGGTGGCCGACCGTGATGCGGATGCCGGCCATGACGCCGTGGCGGAAGGCCTCCGACACCACATAGAGGAAGAGCGGCCCGGGAATCATCGCCCCTGAGAGGCCGGTGCCGACTCCCACCCCAAACAAGATCGCCAGATCTACCATAGACCGTTCGTCGGTTACGGTAATCGGTTACGTAGCCCGTTTCGTTTGTCGGTAACGGTATTCGTCACACGCCCTCAGACGAACCACGTCACCGAACAACGATACGGGCAACGTCACCGACAAACGAATACCGTCACCGCTCCTTATTCGAAGATGCCGAGGTCGGCGCGTGACCAGCGCGACGGCGCGAAGGTTCTGTCGAACGCGGCCTCAACCGCCGCCCCCTGGCGCACCTCGGCGAGAAAGGCGTGGAACGCCTTGCGGCCGTGCCGCTCCACCAGCGCCTTGACGATGAGCCGCGACTCGGCGTACGCTCGCAGGATGTCGTCCGACCCTGACGGCTGCCGGAAGCGGCGATCCAACCACCTCAGCGGAATCCATGAGGCGCGCGAGCGCAGACCGTCTTCAATGCGTGCTACCTCAGGTGCTACCGGTCGCGTCGACTCCTGCAGCTGGGCGTACCCCTCGTGCGCCCACACCGGCACGCGGTGGCCGAACCGGAATTGGAGAAAGGCGTGTGTGAGCTCATGTCGGATCAGATCCGACAGCAGCGGCGCGGTCAGCTCATCGACACGCAGCCGCAGCCGGCCGTCGTAGAGCCCGATCGCCCAGTCACGCTGGGTGGCCACGCGGTGCAGCTCGCGGCCCGCATAGATGATCACGGTCAATCGCGGCGGCGCGCTGCCGAACTCCTTGGCGAGGACGGCATAACTCTCTTCCAGCAGATGCGTCAGCGCCTCAAGGCCCCCGGACGACGCCTGCTCGAACCGGACGTCGAAGTGCGCTGTCGCGGCCGCAGCGTATCCGCGTTCGATCACCTGATCCCGCTGCGCCCTGGTGATCCGGTCAGCCAGCGCCCGGGCGATCTCGGCGGGAGCCACGGCGGCGGCGCGCTGCCAGGCGTCGATGGCGCCGGCGAAGTCGCCTTGCCGGAAGTACCGCCACTCGCCTAGCTGCGCCCAGGCCGGCCCGTTGCCCGGCTCAAGCGCGACGGCCTCCTGCGCGAGGGTAATGAGCTCCTCAACCGGAGCGCTCGGCTCCCGCTCGCGCGCCCAATCCAGCAGGATGCCGGAGAGATTCTTGCGGGCGGTGGCATCGGCGGGATCGGCCGCCAGCGCCTGGCGCAGCAGCCCGGCGGCCTCCTCAAAGCGGCCGGCCTTGGCGGCTTCGACGCCGCGGTTGTTCAACTCGGAGGAATCGGCAGCTGCAGCCGGACGGCCGGCGAGACAAGACAGCAGGCTCATCGCCACCGCCAGACGGTAGATGCTTACGATCTGGAGGGACCCCGCGGGGTGAGAGCGGATTCCAGCACTTGCTGGAACACCTCAAGGCTGTCTTGCTTTTGAAACACCCCCGAGATGCCAAGCGCCCCAAATGCGACCAGGCTGGCGGGAGGGCATTCGGTGGTCGCCAAGAGCACAACCGGGGTCGTCACGCCCGCCGAGCGGATGCGCTGGAGCGTCTCCAACCCGTCCATCACCGGCATGATGAGATCGAGGAAGATGACGTGCGGCGGCTGTTGAGCAATCCGCTGCAGCGCCTCACCGCCGGACGTGGCGAGTGCTACCGCATAGCCCTGGGACGTCAGCCAGTAGGAGACGGTCTCCAGAAAATCCGGCTCATCGTCCACCAACAGCACGCGGATCTGCCGCGCCATCACGTCAACTTGGCGGTGCGAGCGGCAGCGTGAAGATAAACCGCGCGCCCTGCTGCGCATCGCTCTCCGCCCAAATCCGCCCTCGGTGCAGCTCGACGATCTCTTTGGAGATGGCCAACCCCAGGCCGGTGCCGCTGATATCGCTGGCCGAGCGCGCCCCCACCTGCTGGAACTTGTTGAACAGCTTGGATAAATCTTCCTGCGCGACGCCGACGCCCGTATCCGACACGCTGACTTCCACCTGCCGGCCCTCCGCCGCCAGCTTGGCGTCCACCGTGACCCGGCCGTTGTCCGGGGTGAACTTGATGGCGTTGCCGATGAGGTTGGTCAGCACCTGCGTGATGCGGGCGGCGTCGGCCGAAATCTCCGGCAGGTCGGCCGCCGCCTGCGCCGAGAGGGTGATGCGCTTGGAGGCGGCCCAGGCGCTCATCGACTCGCACACGGAGCCGATGATGCCGCCGATGGCCATCGGAGCTGCGCGCAGCTCCATCTTTTGGGCTTCGAGCTTCGACAAATCCAGCAGGTCGTTGATGAGCTGGCTGAGGCGGTCGAGGTTGCGCTGGCTGATGTCGAGAAACTTCTGCTGCTCCTCCGACATCGGCCCGGCCACCTGATCGATGAGGATGGAGAGCGCGTGGCGCATGGCGACCAGCGGCGTGCGCAGCTCGTGGCTGACCTTGGAGAGAAACTCCGACTTCATCTCATCCAGCTCGCGCTGCTTCGTCACGTCGCTGAGCACCGCCACCATGCCGACGGTATTGCCGTGCTCGTCGGTGACCACGGCGTTGCTGGCGCGCAGCACCTTCTTCGTGCTGTCCTGCTTGGCGCTGACGATGATCTCCCGCTCGCCCTGGGCGGAGCTGTGCACCATGGACACCAGCTGCTCGTCCTTCAAGTCCTCCAGCAGCGGCTTGCCGACGCGTTTCTGCTGTGTGACCCCCAGCAGCCGCTCGGCCGCCGGATTCATCATGACCACGTCGCCCTTGGGATTGACGACCACCAGCCCCTCGGCGATGCTCTCGAGGACGGCGGTGGTCTGCTTCTTCTCCGTCAGGGTCTGCTGGTATTTCCGCTCGATGGCCGACTCGGCCTTGCGGTGCTCCTGGATGAGCTGGTTGGTGCGCTGGGTGGATTCCTGCCGCACCTGCTGCACCCGCTGCTCCGCGCTGCGGGAGATGAGATCCGACACGGCGCGGGCGACTTGCTGCTGCTTCTGCAACGAGCCGGAGAGCCGGCTGATCTCCTGGAGGACGGCGGGCAGCAGTGGCGAGGCCTCTTCAGGAGGGGCGTGCGCTTGCGTCTTGTCGGAGGCCGGGGCGGCTCCGATCTTGAAGCGCCCCTTGCTGGTGCGCTGGGAGAAATGGAAGAGGATCAGCCCGACGAGAAAGGCGACCCCCACGGTGGACACGATGATGACGGTCCGGGCCGCCTCCTCATCGGCGACCGCCCAGGCCGTCTCAGGCAAGAGCAGGAAGAACCAAAGAAACTGAAGCTTACGTAAGGTGTACGGTGTAATGGGGACTATCTTCTCGGATGTTGTCACGATGCGAGACGCTGGCGGGCCTTCACGATTTGTTCGGCTTCAAACCAGTCCTGCTGATCAAACCCGTGGGCTCGGCCGCGCCGCTCGTACAACGCATAGGCGATCCTGGCGATTGCGTTGACGTCCCTCGGCTGCGCCTGCTGCGCCGTGGTCTTGCCGTTCGTCCGTGCACCCTGCGTCCGTATGGCCATGGGCCCCTCCTGTGATGGATGTGTCCGCCTTCGCTCTCCCTTCGCTGTGGTTTCGGAGAGCTTCGGCGGACACCCGCCGAAGCTGCCCTTCACCTTAAGGTCCGGACAGCGAAGGCGGGTGTATTGTCTCACACGTGTTGTCGATGGTGCTAGGAAATCTCAGGCCTGCGCTCCGCCCATTCCTTGATGCTCTTTGTCAGGGGCTCCAGCGGCCACTGCAGCGCCTCCATCGTATGGCGCAGTACGGCCTCGCGCCAGGCCAGGATGGTGCCCTGCAGCTCCGCCAGCAGCGGCGGGTGCTCGATGCCGATGGCGCTCGTCATGCGGTGGCCGAGCTCGCGCGCATGCTCGGCGACGCTCGACATCTCGGCGTAGCGCAGCCCGCTGCCGTCGCGCGGCAGCTTCAACCCGCTGGTGAACAACCGCAGCAGGGCCAGGTTGAGCTGCTTGGCATCCGCTTCCTCGGCGCCCAGCCGCTCCCAAATGTACCGCGTCGCCCAATACCGAAACAGCAGCCCCAATTCCCGCGCGATGGCCCGATCCAGCAGCAGCCGCGAAGAGAGCGGCGGCGTAGGCAGTGTCGCGATGAGCCGCTGCTTGCACTGCTCGACGGTCTGCGAGCAGGCCAAAAACAGATAGACGGACCGAACACGGATCTCTTCTTCCGTCATCAGGGTGCGCCCACCGGTTGGGCGGTGTGATCCAGTTGGGCGGCCAGGGCCTCAACGGACGTGGCGGGCAGCGCGCACACATAGCCCTGGCAGACGTAGGCGGTCGGCCGGCCGCCAACCATCCCCTGCGTCTTGACGTAGGGTACCAGCGACTCAACCGGGTCCGCTTCAGTGGAGGCTTTATGGATGAGGACCGCCCGCGGCAAGAACCGCCGCCGGACTTCCCGCAGCAGCCGCTGGGTGCCTGCATCACTCGGAGGGCCGGCGATGACGATCTCTTGCGTCGGCCCCAGCGCGAAGTCGAGCGCGCTGAACATCTGCGGAAAGCCGAATGGTGCTTGCGCGAGAGGCGCGCTGAAGGCTTCCAGCGCCCGACGGCTCAGCTGCTCGAAGCGCTGATTCGCCGTCAAGCGGCCCAACCGCGCCAGCACGCCCACCGCTATGGAATTGCCTGACGGTGTGGCCCCATCATAGATCTCTTTGGCGCGAACGATGAGCGGCTCTTGCTCCTTGTCCCGGAGAAAGAAACCTCCACCTTCCTCATCCCAGAACTGCTGGATCATGGCCTCGGCCAACTCCACCGCCCGCGACAGCCAAACCGTCTCGCCGCCGGCCTCGTAGAGCTCCAGCAGCCCATCGCTGAGAAACGCGTAATCCTCCAACGTGCCCGGATACCGCGCTTCGCCGTCGCGGTAGCGGCGCAGCAGCCGTGGTTCGACTCGCTTCGCTCGCTCACCACGGTCCCGAGCGGAGTCGAGGGGACCGTCCTCGCGCGTCAGCCGCTCCCACACAAACGCCGCCGCCCGCCGTGCTGCGTCAAGATACTGCGGCTCATCCAGCGCGGCAGCACCGTTGGCGAAAGCGGCGATCATCAGGCCGTTCCATGACGCTAAGATTTTATCATCCCGATGCGGCCGCAGGCGCCGAGATCGTGCGTCCAGTAGCCGCTGCCGGGCGCTGGCCAGTTGCGTCTCGTTGATCTGCTGCGGCAGATGCAGGATGCTCTTGCCACCTCCGCCTTCGGCGGAGAAGTTGCCGCCCGCCGTCACGCCGTACGCCTCGGCGAAGCGAGCCCCTTCCTCCGGCCCCAGCGCCTGCCGGATCTCCTCAAGGCTCCAGACATAGAACTTGCCCTCTTCCCCTTCGCTGTCCGCATCCTCGGCCGAGTAGAAGCCCCCGTGCGGATCGGTCAAGTCACGCCGCACATACTCGAAGATGCCGCGCGCGGTCTGCGCAAACAGCGGCCGCCGGGTGAGGCGGTAGGCATCCAGATAAGCGAGGGCCAGCAGCGCCTGGTCATACAGCATCTTCTCAAAATGCGGCACCAGCCACTCGGCATCCGTCGAGTAGCGGTGGAATCCGCCGCCCAGATGATCATGGATGCCGCCGCGCGCCAGATGCTCGAGTGTGGTCTCCGCCATCTGCCGCGCCTGCGCGCTGCCCCGCCGCGCGGCGTAGCGCAGCAGGAAGGAGAGCTCATGCGGTCGGGGAAATTTGGGTGCTGCGCCGAAGCCGCCGTGCGCGGCGTCAAACTCGCCGACGGCCTGGTTGAAGGCGGCCTCCAGCAGCGCAGGTGTGATGGCGTCAGCCGACGCCGATGGGCCCGCAGGCGGCTGCAAGGCGGCCGTCAGCTGTTCGGACGACGTGACGAGCTCCTCGCGCCGCGCGCTCCATGCCTGCGCGACGGCGGGCAGCAGCTCGCGCATGCCTGCCATCTGCCAGCGGCGCTCCGGCGGGAAATACGTCCCGCCGTAGAAGGGCTTTAAGTCGGGCGTGAGGAACACCGTCAGCGGCCATCCGCCCTGCCCCGCCAGACGCGTCACCGCGCTCATGTAGATGTGATCGACGTCCGGATGCTCCTCGCGGTCGACCTTGATCGACACAAACCAGCGGTTCATCAGCTCGGCGATCTCGGCGTTCTCAAACGACTCATGGGCCATGACGTGGCACCAATGGCACGTAGAGTAGCCGATCGACAACAGGATGGGCTTGTCCTCCTGGCGGGCCTTCTCGAACGCCTCCGGCCCCCACGGATACCAGTCCACCGGGTTGTGGGCGTGCTGGAGCAGGTAGGGGCTTTTCTCGTGGATGAGCCGGTTGGTATGGATCGCGGGCGAAGGCGTCGCACTCATAGAGGTAGACGTCGGGCGGCAGCCACTGAGCACCAGCATAAGGAATACGCTACACCATCGAGTCACAAGACAGTAGCCTACTGGACAGCCCCTTGAGCGTCAAGCCATTACGCTGATGGTGGCCTGTTCGTTTCAAGGGGGCGGCTGTGGCCGCGGGCCGTTCCCTCGGGG